>JANQTQ010000053.1 GCA_030731625.1 Polaribacter sp.
AATAGCAGCTAATATTTTATATCTCAACCCTGAATTTTTTGCAGTATTTTTTTTAATCATTACCTAATTGTTTAAAATTAATAGAACACTTTTTTTATTTTTTTTCTAACAATATCAGAAACTACAAATGCCACAATTGCAATGATTGAGAAAATAAATATGATCCAATACGGATTCCATCCAAAGGAGTCAATTAAAGTTACATTTCCTAGAGAATATCCATTGTAAATAGGTTCGAAAAACGCATATAATTCAGAAAAAATAAATATTCCAATTAGTAAACCTACTAAATAAACCCAAGCGTCTATTTTACCAATTGCTACACCACACAAACTAGTTCCTGGGCAAAATCCGCCAGCAACAAAGCCAACTCCCATTATAGCGCCACCAATGATTGCGCCCCAAACATAAGTGGGATGAATGTATAATTTAGTGATGTCTACATAGCCTAAATAGTCTAAATAATATATACCAATTACGGCAACTACAGCGGCCGTAAAAAAGACCTTTAAAACTGCAAAATCGTATCCGTAAAAAACACCTGCCATTTTTCTAGATGATGAAAAACCAGAAGATTCTAAAACAAATCCGAAAGCAATACCGATGCAAATGGCAATTATACTGTCCCAAGAAGCGGCAATACTCATGCTGTTAAAAATTAAAAGTTCCATATTTTATATTTTTAAATTAAATCCAATTTTTTCTAAAGAAATAGGCAACTAAATAACCAGTTCCAAAAATGGCTAACATGGTTATAAATCCTCCAGAAGACAAAACTGCCATTCCGCTTAAAGCCGCACCGCTTGTGCATCCTCTAGCAATTTGTGCTCCTAATCCAAATAAAATACCACCTATAAGAGCAAAAACTAATCTTCGTTTGCTAGATATTTTTGGAGAATGTTGTACGCGCCATCTAATTCTACCTGCTAAACTACCAGAAATAAAAGCGCCAATTAATAAGCCTAATGCTTCGAAAACCAACCAAGTATTCATTGGTGTTTCATCTTCATTTAAAAACTGACTATAATATGCGTTATTTTCTGCGTGCGTAGGTGCAACTTTATCTACAATGGTAACCACACTACTTTTCATTGCGCCACTTGCTCCTAATCCTCTACCTGTTAAATAAAAAGTAAAAATGATAATTATACCCAGTAAAAATCCGCCGAAATAAGGATTCCAGTAAATGTGACTATTTGTATTTTTTTCTGTATTCATAATGGCTGTTTTTAATAAAGAAATCTTGTTAATTGTCCGGCTTCTATCATCACGAACCTAAAAATTAATCCTCCTAAAATTACTAATAAAGCTGGTACTACAACGGGTACTTTAAATCCTAAAAGTTCTAAAAGCTCTAAAAAACCGGGTATTATTAAGCCTAGAAGTACCACAAAGCCAAAAAACATCAACGTAAAATCGCCATTTACTAATAATTGCATTGCTTCTAATTGTACTTGTGAACCGGAAAAGTAACCCATAATCATGTGCGTAATTAAAGCCAATTCAACAATAATTAATCCTAAATCTATTTTCCCAAACAGGTGTTTTTCTGCTTTTGTTTTTGATAATAAAATAATTGCCGCCGCTCCTGTTGAAAGGCCTGATACTAAAAATAGCGGACCTAAAATGGCGTTGTTCCAAAGCGGTCTTGCATTAAATGCGGATAATAAAATACCAGTATAAACTCCTAAAATTAAGGCTAACGGAATTAAAGCATACGCAATATTTTTTCTGTTTTTAATAGTGAATTTCTCAACTGTTTTCAAAAAGTTAAAACGGTTAAAAACCTTTAATTTTGCTTCTAGTTTTGGGTACACTTCTCTGTAATAACTAAACGTCCAAAGAAAAGATAAAGGCGTTGTTATTAATAATACCCAAGCTCCCCAAGACATTGGCGATTCAATTCTAAAAGTAGTGTATAATTGCCAGGTATATAAAGGATGTGTTAAATCGTAGACCAATGCCAATAATCCTAAAGATAAAGCAATTGGCGGAATTATAGAAGCTGATTTTACAGCTGTTGGATACGTATCCTCTTTTCCTAAAATATAGATTAAAGCTCCAAAAAATAAAATACCAGCAGCCAATCCGCCTAAAAATAAATAGACAGCAATTGGCCAATGCCAAATTTCTAAGGAAGGATCAATATTTGGAATATTTCTTCCACTTGTAAATAGTTCTTCTTGTATCATATAGAATTTATATTAAGTAAAACACATGTGGATCTGTACCCGCTTCTGGTGCTAAAGTTTTGTGCTTTCTGTTTTTTAATAATAGCGATACTTCACTATTCGGATTGTCTAAATCTCCAAAATACATACACTTTGTAGGACAAACAGAAACACAAGCTGGTAGTTGCCCTTTTTGCAATCGATGATGACAAAAAGTACATTTATCTACATAGCCATCTGGATGTTGGTAGCGTGCATCATAAGGGCAAGATTCTATACAAGCACCACAACCAATACATTCTTCTGCGGTTACTAAAACAATGCCTCCTTCTACAATATGACTTGCGCCTGTTGGGCAACAACGTACACATGGCGCGTTTGCACAATGATTACATCTTTCTGATTTTAATTCTAAAAGAATATTAGGATAGGTTCCGTCTACCGTTTCTGTAATCCAATCTCTACAGTAGCCGATGGGCACATCATTTTCTGTTTGACAAGCCACCACACAATCACTACATCCAACACATTTTAAAGTGTCTATTACCATTGCGTATCTCATATCTCAGTATTTTTATGTGGATTTTCAGTTAAAATTGATACAAAATTTCCTCGAAGTCCGGTTCCTCCCATAATAGGATCTACCACTACTTTAGAAATCAGTTCTGTATCACTTATACCTTTTCCAAAAGCTCTTGTTAGTTTTTCATTATTATGGCCAAAACCATGATACATATATACAGAGTCCCATCGTACTCTTTCGGTAACTCTTACTTTTATCGAAAAAGTAGAAAGAATGTTATCTTGATTTTTTAACCAAACTTCTTGGTTTTTTTTAAGATCTAAAATGCGCGCTACTTTAGGATTTACCCAAAGTGTATTTTCGTCTTTTAGAGGGCTTAAATTTGGATTATTGATTGTTCTACTAAAGGTGTGCATTGGCGATCTACCATAATTAAGTCTGTAAAATCCTTGAGATGGTTCTGGGTGATGTGTGTAAACTGGTATTGGATCGAATCCTTGATTTGCTAATTGTTGCGAGTAGAATTCAATTTTTCCACTAGGAGTTGCAAATTCATATTCTTGATCTTCTTCTAAGAAAAGAGGTCCAGATGTTCTTTCGAAATTTTTGACACCAATTTTCTTCATTTCATCCAAAGAAGTGCCTAGTTTATTTAGTTGCCATTCGATAACTTCTTCAAAATCATTGTAATTAAAATATGCCTCTAAACCTAAACGTTGCCCAATTTCTTTACTAATCCACCAAGCGGGTTTTGAATCGTATTTTGGTTTTACTGCCGGAGTTCTAACGGCAATTGAAGGAGTTCTGTTTGTTGCAGATCGTATGCCATCATAACGTTCTAAATAAGTACATTCTGGAAGTACCACATCAGCATATCCTGTAATTTCCATTGGCATGGTGTCGATGACAACCATAAAATCTACAGCATTAATAGCTTCGATTGTTTTTTCGCGTTCAGGTAATGTGTTAATTAAATTTGTGCCTGCAACAACCCATGCTTTTATTGGGTGTTTTTGATCATCACTAGGAATGGTCGCTTTTATAATTTCTGATGTAATTCCCATTTCTGCAAATGGATACTGTTCACCTAAATTGTGCCATCCCCATTTTGGTTCTGGATATGCAGGATGCGGATAGGTTGGGACTTTGATTTTTTCTTTAAAATAAAATCCGCCTCTATTTCCCCAAGAACCTAATAATCCATTTAAAATTGCGATGGCTCTAGATCTTTGAGTATCATCTCCGTACCAAGTAACATGTCTACCTGGATGAATTATTGTAGCAGGAGCAGCATTTGCCATGGCTCTCGCTGCTTTTCTAATTTCTGCGGGTTTTATGGTCGTTATTCCGTAAGCCCATTCTGGTGTAAATTGTTTTACATGTGCTTTTAATTCATCAAAACCCATTGCGTACTTTTCTACATATTTTTTATTGTATAATTCTTCTTCAATTAAAACATGCATCCAAGAAAGTAATAAAGCAATATCTGTAGCGGGTTTTATAGGTAACCAATGTGTAGATTTGCTAGCCGCTGTAGAAAATCTTGGATCTACGGTAATAATTGTTGCGCCATTATCGATAGCGTCAGACATTTCTTGCACTTGTGAATTGTGCATATTCTCGCCAATATGCGATCCTATAAGCACTAAACATTTCGTATCTCTAATATCTGTTGGTTCTGGAGAACCTACCCATGAGCCAAAAGTAAGTCCGAATCCTGTTTCTCTAGGTCCACGACATTGCGCATACGCAGGTTCTGCAATGGTATCAGAACCAAAAGCTTTAAATAAATGCTCTAAATGACTTCCTGGAGAACCGTGTTTTAATAAGGCGATAGCTTCTGCGCCATGTGTTTCTTTTATGGTTTTAAATTTTGATGCAATTAAATCTAATGCTTCATCCCAGCTTGCTTCTCTATAAGTTTCTTCGCCATTAATGGTAGTTCTTATTAATGGAGTTTTAAGTCGGTCTTCATCATGATACATTCCAACGCCACCAGTTCCTCTAGGACAAAGGCGACCGTTACAATGAGTATCATCATCATTACCAATAATTTTTTTGATTTCATTTTTCTCATTTGTGTATGCCCAAGCTGCACATTTCCAAAAACATACCTCACAATATGTGGCTGTTTTTTTGAAGTTTTTAGAAATATTTTTAACAACCTTTTCATTTAAATATGAATTTTTACCAAAAATATTTAATGCCGATGTTGAAGCCAAAATACCTCCTAATCCTAATGCAGAAATTTTAATAAATTTTCTCCTCGAAGCTATCATATAGTATTGTTTTACAAAATGTAAATATAGCGTCGTAAAACAATAGAAATTATGATAATTATCATTAAGTCAGTGTTTTGTGTGTAACAAATGTTACATAACAATTCGTTTAAAAGAAGTATGAGTTGTTTTAAATTATTGTAGATTTGACTCGTTTAATTATTTTGATGAAGGCCAAAAGATATCTGAAAGCACTTTTTTTACTCTTTTTTTTACTGATTTCAACATTGTTTTATCTTAAAAATAAAACTTTTTTTGAGACAGAAGGAGTTTATAAAAAGATTGATGAACATGCATTTGTACATGAAAATAACTTACATGCAGAGTCCTGCTTTGCGTGTCATCAAAATACAAAAGGCTATTCTAAATATCATAATCCAGAAATTATAGGTTGTGCAAGTTGTCATTTAGGAAATGTAACGTCGTTTGTTAAAGAAGAGGCGCATAAAAACATGGTTTTAATACCTGGAAATCTATCCGATGCAACACAAACCTGTGGAAAATGTCATACAAGTGAATTGCATAAAATAGAAAATTCGTTAATGACTACAAATAGTGGCTTAATTGCTGTTGATAAATTTGTTTTTGGTGAATCAAATAGTTTGGATGCTCATTATCATATAAAGGATTTAAAAAACTCAGCATCAGACAAACATGTAAGAGACTTGTGTGCTAATTGTCATTTAGGAGCTCAAAAAACTAATTTCTGAGCGATAACTCAAATGAGTAGAGGTGGAGGATGTAATGCGTGTCATTTAAATTATTCAAAAGAAGCCGAGCAAGATTTACAAAAATATATCAGTTCAAATAAAAAGGTGGTTCCTAGTTTTCATCCATCAACAGATGTTTTTGTAAACGACAATCATTGTTTTGGTTGTCACAGTCGTTCTAGCAGAATTTCTACAAATTATATTGGTTTACAAGAAACGTTATTAGAAGAAAATGAGGTTATTCATAAACTTGGTTATACGGTTCTAGAAGATAAACGAGTGTATAAAGAGCTCCAAAAAGATATACATCATACAAAAGGGATGTTATGTATAGATTGCCATTCATCGCACGAAGTGATGGGTGATGGTAAAAAGTATACACATGCAGAACAAGCTGTAAAAATTCAATGTACAGATTGTCATTTTAAAGAAAAACCCAATACAATGCCTTTTGATTCTTTAGATATAGAAAGTGTTTTGGTCTATATGCACAGAGAATATACACACAGTGATAAAAAAATAATTGCTGTTAAAAAAGACAATCATCCTTTAGTAAATACGTATGTAAATACCTCTGGCGATGCTTTTTTAATTGGTAAAAAAGACGGAAAATTACATAAAT
>JANQTQ010000054.1 GCA_030731625.1 Polaribacter sp.
AATAAAATATAATTGATTTATTTTCTTAACGGAATTGCAATATTTGGGTAATCTGTTATGATTCCATCAACACCCATTTTAAGTAAATTAATCATGTCGTCCTTTTTATTAACGGTCCAAGGAATAACTTTCATGTTTTTATTTTGAATCGTTTTTACTTCTTCCTGATTCAATAAAATAAAATAAGGACTGTAAATTTTCGGCACAAAACTTAACATTTTCATGTTCGTTTCAAAATCGTTTTGATACGTTAAAAAAGCCAAAGTAAATGCTGGATACGTTTTATGAATGTATTCTAAAACTCTTGGATCAAAACTTTGTACCGTTATTTTTTCTAAAGGTAATTTTGCGTTTTTTAATTGCGCTATCACAAGATCAGAAAATTCAGCAACAGAAGGCTGGAATCCGTTTTTTTCGTCTGTTGGCGTACTTTTAATCTCAACATTATACCGAATTTTATCATTTTTCGCTTCAGCAAAAGTGATTACTTCAGACAATAATGGCTTGTAAGCTTTCTCTTTTTTCTGTTCTAAAAACTTCGGATTTCCAATAGAGCCAACATCATAACTCTTTATCTTTTTGTATTTATTCTTATAAATATTAAAAGCCAAAGCTTCTTCTTTTGTGATGTTTTTTCCTTTTGCATCTAAAGTAACTTCTTCATTTAGCCAAGGTTCGTGAGAAACAATCACTTTATTATCTTTACTAATAACCACATCTAATTCTAATGTATTTACGCCTAAATCTAACGCTTTTTCAAAAGCTTGAATGGTATTTTCTGGCGATAAACCTCTTGCTCCTCTATGACCTTGTAAGTCGAAACTGTATTGTTTCTTCTCTAAAATTATTTCATCAATAAAATCTACAGTTTTATTGTATACATTTTGCCAATCCTTAGATCTTAAATCGCAAGCAATAACATGATTTCCAGCTTCCGGAAAAGCAACTTTTACTTTTTTATCAGCAGGAGTTCCTAAATCATCAAACATTTTTAAAATGGCAGGAACAGAAACTACTTGATCTTGTTCTTTTTCATTTTTATAATAATACCCAACAAATGCAGGAATTTTAATTTTAGAAAAAGTAGTTGAATTCATGTTTTTAGTGACCATATTTATCAAAGCTTCGTAACCATCTATATGGTAAATTGTAGACCAATATTTAGCTTCTTCTTCTGGTCTTTCTTGTTTCATAATCTCACTTCCTTTATTCATTTTTATGAATCCTGCTTTCCCTTCTGGGGTAACAATCATTTTAAATGCAGGATTTGTAAGATCTATAAAAGGAGAATACAAAATTAATCCTAAAACATCACTACTATCTTCGGATGCTAACTTTAAACTTAAAGAACCACCTGTAGATGTACTTACTAAAATTATTTTTTTACCAATTATTTTACCTATTGATAAAGCTTCTTTTGCTGTTTCTATATAGTTCTCTGGCGTTAAATTTTTAAAGCTATCGTCTCTACTAATTCCGTGTTCTTTTAAACGAGACATATACACATTGGCATTGTAATTCTTAGAAAGCTGACTCATAATTGGTTCACCTTCTCTACTACTAGCTCCAAAACCATGTAAATACACAAACGCAATGTCAGTTTGCTTTTGCTTGTAATTTTCTGCCCAAATAATTTTTGCTTGATTATTTGGCTTGATGTTTTTGTTACTAATTTCTTTGGTATTCACAATACTTTCTATTGTCATAATCGTTTTTACTTCTTGGCCTAAAACTGCAAAATTAAAGGCGATTATTAATAGCGAAGTTAAAAATGTTTTTTGCATCATAAATTCTGTTTTAAAAAAGCTATCTTAAAATGTTTGTTAACAAATATTTTAAGATAGCTTTTTTTATTTAAGTGTTATTAAAAGTTGGCTTTTACTTGTACTCCAAAAAATCTAGGAGCTCCTGCAATAAAAGTTGGTATCCCAAAAGCACCTCCAGTATTCCCTGCATCAACAATAAATTCTTTATCTAAAGCATTATTCATAAAAAAAGTAAGCTCATAATCTTTATTGAAAACAAGACCTGTTTTAATATTTAAGATCCCATAACCTTCTTGAGAAATCTCAGGTAAATTTGTTTCTTCGAAAAACACTTTAGATTTATAAGTATACGTTGGTCTAAAAAAGTAACGTAAATTATCGTTAGCATCTATGTTGACGTTAAATCCGGCAGAAAAAGAATTCTTAGGTGTTAATCTAAATGTATTTCCTGCTAAAGCTTGCTCATTTCCATTAGAATCTACATCGTCAAAAGAAGCATCTATATAACCATAATTAGCAAAAAAGCTTGATGTTTTTGAAAAAGCATATTGCAAAGCTACTTCAAAACCAAAAGAACTTGCATTACCACTATCTTCTGTAGTATTTGTTAAAACACCATTTTCTAATTTAGCTACCGAAGTTTGAAAGTTTGAATAATCATACATGTACGCATTTACATCAAACTGTAAACTGTTATTTAAGAATAATGATTTTGCGCCTACTTCATAAGACCAAACAGTTTCATCAGACAAAATAGTTGTTTCTATTGCTGTTACATTGATTACATTAGGTCTTCTTCCTCTAGAAGTTGTTCCGAATAATGTAATTTCTTCATTTATTTCATAATTTACTGCAAAACGTCCCACTGCAGATAAAAAGTTGTCACTAGCTTCTATTTTTCCATTTGTTGGAGCAAATAATGTGTTTGGGTAATTACCTGATAAATATCCTAAAACAGATGGTATTTCTGTATCTATAACCTCATAAGCAGCATTTATATTTTCTAATGTTGCTCTTAAGCCTAATGTAAATGATAATTTATCCGTAACATCATAAGAAGCATCTGCAAAAATATCTCCAGAATAATTTTCTCCGAAATTAGTATACGTTTCTTTATTAAATGAATTTAACGGCGCGCCTGCAATTGCGCCAAATGTATTTGGGTCGTTTGGAATAGCTGGCAATAAAATTGGAACACCACCAACAACAAGATTTGCAGGATTTAAAAGTAACATGGCCACACTTCTTTCATTATATTCCCAAGGCACACTTTGCGAACCATCTTCGTAAAAGAAATTAGCTCCAAAAAAACCTCTAAACTTATCATCAGTATCAAAATTGAATCTAAACTCTTGGCTAAATTGTTTTCCTATTGATATTTCATTAAAAAACAACGCTGGCGCAACCGTTCCGTCTGCATCAAAAGCTTCATTAGAATCAAACTCTCTGTAAGCAGTTGTTGAAGTAACATCCCAAATATCATTAAAATCGTGCTTTAAAATTGCTGTAACTCCCCAAACAGTTCTGTCTAAACCTAATTCTTCACCTCTTTCTAAATCAGCAAAAGTATTTGGATTTGTATCTCCGCCTAAAGGTGCGTAAGTTCCACTTTTAAAAGAAGTTCCTGGAGGTGTGTCTTTTTGCCAGTTTGCAATAACATCTAAAGTTGTATCATCATTTAATAAATATTTAAATGATGTTCTAAATGCTACAGTTTCTATTCCGTTTAACTCACCACCAGAAAAATTCTCAATAAAACCATCTCTTTTATTATAGATTGCAGCGGCTCTAAAAAATAATTTATCTTCTACTAAAGGAGCGTTATAATGTCCGGTTGCTAAAAACTGATTGAAATTACCGTATCCTAACTTTACAGATCCAGATGTTTCATTTTTTGCTTTATTCTGAATGATATGCATTGCGCCAATTTGAGCGCCTCTACCAAATAAAGTTCCTTGTGGTCCTTTTAAAACTTCTACACGTTCTATATCGTATAATTCTACAACAGAACCTCTAGATTTACTAATCGAAACTCCGTCTTGAAAAATAGAAACTCTTGGCTCTACTCTAGAATCTCCACTATCACTTGTAATTCCTCTAACTACAATCCCTGGATTATTAACACTTTGAATTTGCACCTGAAAACCTGGAACATATTCAGACAAAGCATCGTATTCAAAAGTTCCTTGATTTTCTAAAAAATCTGTTCCGTAAGAAGTAATTGCAATGGGAACATCTTTGTTTTTTTGCTCTCTTTTTTGCGATGTTACCACAACACCTTCTAACATATAAGAGCTTTCTTTTAAGGTAAAATTCTGAATAATTTCTGATTTTGTAATTACTACTTGTTTTGTAATTGTATTGTAACCTATATATGATACTTGAATTACGTAAGTATTACTTGGCATTTTTTCTAATAAAAATGCTCCGTTACTATCAGAAGTTGTTCCCATAGACAAACCTTTTACAAAGATACTAGCACCCATAATTGGCTCTCCTTGTTCGGTTGTAACTGTACCTTTTAACGCACCCGTATTTTGGGCATTCATATTGATGATACTAAAAAAAATAGCTATTGTAAATAAAAATTTAAAGTGCATTGTTTTTGAATTTATAGAATTGTTTATAGAATTCAAATTTATACTTACGGCATTAGAAGCTTGTTAGCTTAATGTAATTGTAGCGTTACTTATTTAAGTAAATATTGATGTTTATCATAAAAAATTCACAGAATAGTAATAGTTTATTTAACACTTCTTAACAAGAGGTTATTAATTTTAGTCCCTTTTATTTTATCAGATAAAAAGCAAAAATGAATGCCAGAGTTATTAGGAAATAGTTATAATTTTACTACTAATTAGAAATAAACAACTTAAAAATCTCGCTTTTGCGAGATTTTTAGATTTTTAGAAATATTAAAGCCTTATCAAAGTTTCAAATTAAACGAAAAAAGCATTATTAAGCGATTTAAGACACTTTTTTATTTTTAACAAATGTTAATAATTTTTACACAAAATCTCTAATATCCCTTAAAATCAATCTTAAAATTTGTAACTTTGAGTTGTAAGAATTCGTCTTTTTGAGACGTTTTTTTTTGAAATAAATCGTCATCAGAATTAAAATGAAACACTACTCTTTACAAAAAGATTATTTTTTCGTTATAAATTCTAAAATGGCCTAATTTAATTTTTACAATGAGCGAAGAAAAAAAACATAGTTATGATGCCTCGAGTATTCAGGCATTAGAAGGAATGGAGCATGTAAGAATGCGCCCATCGATGTATATTGGAGATGTTGGTGTTAGAGGTTTACACCATTTGGTTTATGAGGTTGTAGATAACTCTATTGATGAAGCAATGGGTGGTTATTGTGACACTATCAATGTTACAATTAACGAAGACAACTCGGTTACAACGAAAGATAATGGACGTGGAATTCCTGTTGGTATCCACCAAAAAGAAGGCGTTTCTGCACTACAAGTTGTAATGACAAAAATTGGTGCTGGAGGTAAATTTGACAAAGATTCGTACAAAGTTTCTGGAGGTTTGCATGGTGTTGGTGTAAGTTGTGTAAACGCATTATCAGAACATTTAACTGCAACAGTTCACAAAGATGGTAAACTTTGGCAACAAGAATATTCTAAAGGAAAAGCATTATATCCTGTAAAAACAATTGGCGAAACTGATTTCAACGGAACCGTTGTTACTTTCTTACCAGATAAAACAATTTTTCAACAAACTACAGAATTTAGTTACGATACGTTAGCTTCTCGTATGCGAGAATTAGCGTATTTAAACAAAGGAATTACAATTACTTTAACGGATAGACGTGAAACTGATGATGAAGGAAATTTTTTATCAGAAATTTTTCACAGTGATGAAGGTTTACCAGAATTTATTAGATATTTAGATTCTACACGAGAGCAATTAACTTCTACTGTAATTTCTATGGAAGGAGAGAAAAATGGGATTCCTGTTGAAGTTGCCATGGTGTATAACACTTCCTATGCAGAAAATTTACATTCGTATGTAAATAACATCAATACGCATGAAGGAGGAACACATTTAGCTGGTTTTAGACGTGGTTTAACAAGCACGCTTAAAAAATATGCGGATGAATCTGGTTTATTAAAAAATGTAAAATTCGAAATTGCTGGTGATGACTTTAGAGAAGGTTTAACAGCAATTGTTTCTGTAAAAGTTCAAGAACCTCAGTTTGAAGGACAAACCAAAACAAAGTTAGGAAATAGAGAAGTTACTTCTGCGGTATCTCAAGCTGTATCAGAAATGTTAACGGATTATTTAGAGGAAAATCCTAATGACGCTAAAATAATTGTTCAAAAAGTAATTTTAGCGGCTACTGCAAGACATGCTGCAAGAAAAGCACGTGAAATGGTGCAACGTAAAACAGTAATGAGCATTGGTGGTTTACCTGGCAAATTATCTGACTGTTCTGAAACTGACCCTGCTCAATGTGAAATTTTCTTAGTTGAGGGAGATTCTGCAGGTGGAACTGCAAAACAAG
>JANQTQ010000055.1 GCA_030731625.1 Polaribacter sp.
AAGCTGTAGTTTCATTGAGACCCAAACCTCCAGATAATGGAAAAAGAATGATTGGCAATAAAGCTGTCACTGCAATAGGAATTGCTTCAGTAATCCACCAAATAGCAATCCAAGCAGCACAAGCCAATACTGCTTTTGCTTCTGAGGTTAACCCATCAGGATTAAAGAATAAAATAATAATTACAAATAATACTGGTCCTAAAACTAATCCTATGTTTTTTTTCATGGTTACTTTACTATTTAAATATAATATCTGCTGCCTTTTCTAGAGCAGCTCTAAAATCGTGACCTAAACCTTTATTGGTTTGTATTTTCCATTGATAAGGTATGCTGTTTAAAGCAGCTAAATCTTTAGATTTATTATAAAAATGATAAGCTCTTTGAAATCTATTCGTTCCTTGTGCATCTGTAAATTGATTTCTTCTTAAGCTGCTATCATTTGAATTATTGTCTAATTCACCCACTTGTATAAAAACGGATTTTGAAAATAAGTTTGTAAGATTTATATTTTCAAGTGGACTTTTTTCGAACCCGTAAGGAAAATCAATAGTAAAATTTGGCACTGTATACCAACCTCCTGCAGAAATAATTACCTTATTATAGGCATTATCAGGTTTAAACATAATTAATCTTTGTGCAAATTGAGCGCCAGCAGAATGACCAATAATATGATACGTTTTTGATGTGTTGCCTATTTCATTTTTTGTGAAATTAAAGAGGTTTTCCACCACAGAAAAGGCCCATTCATTCTCAGGGTTTATTGTATTTAACGAAGGATTATCACCATCGATAAAAACATTGCCTAAATTGTAACCATCTCCACCAGGATAATTTGTTTCAGAAAATTCTGGAGCAATTACTATAAAATTATAGGCGTTCGCCTTTTCAATTATGGCATTTCTATAGTCTTTGGCATTTCTTCCTGCACCATGAAAAACCATAACAATTGAAGCGTTTTTTGCTGCGTTTTGTGGTATATGATAATAAATATTCAATTTCTTATCGTTATTTATAAATTCAAAAAAACCTGAACCAACTGTGGTCGCATTTGGCACAAGTGGTATGTTATTTATTATTTTTTGCTCATCTGAACAAGATAAAAGTAAATTTGATATAAAAAATGCTAAAATTATGTTTTTTAAAAGCACTAAGTTTTTCATTGTAAGAATTTGTATTGGGTTTTTTCTATCAATTTATTTTTGCACTAAAACCAATTGCAATGTTTTTTCTAAATTATTTTTATCATAAGAGTAGCCATTTTCTGTATTAATTCTATGCACAATAATCATTTGAGATTCTGGATAAATTGCTAATATTTGCATGCTAAGTCCTGTATGATAAAAAGAGATTATTTTTTTTTTGGGCTACAGCAATTCCAATTAATGAGTGTATTAATGGTTTTCGAATGGAATGTATAAGGTGTTTTTCTGAGGTATTTCCCCAATTAAAAATAACTTCTCCATCAACTATAACCATCATTGATGATGAGCCATGGTTTTGCAAAAAAGTTAGTAGCTCATCAAATTTTTGCAATAAATACCCTTTAATTTCTCTCGAAGTTTCTTGGTTTTGTGATTTTAAATTTCCACAACTTACAACTAAAAGTAATAAAAAGAGTTTAAAAATTACCTCTATAAATAGATGTTTGCTCATTTCTAATTTAATTATCTAAGAGAAAAATAAAGGACGTTTATTTTTTATTACTTTAGCAATACCAATTTATATAAAATATGAATACCAATTTTGATTTTACAATAGGAAGAATTAAAAAATCATTAGAAAAACAACAAAAATCCATTTATAAAAACAAGTATATCTTACTTTACAAGGCCATTAAAGATTGTATTGAAAATATCGAATTACCTAATAATTGGTTACTTCCTTCTACCAGAGTTTTGGCAGAAGAACTTAAACTCTCTAGAACAACAATCGTTAAATCTTACGAATTATTACAATTAGAAAAATTAGTCATTTCTAAAGTAGGTTCTGGTTTTGTTGTAAATTATGATGCAAAAGAAAAAAATGGAGATGGTAAAGAAAAATCAAAAATCGATAGCAATTTATATCCAGAAATGTCTGGAAAAGGAAATTCTTTTTTAGACAATTTTTCTTTAATTAATAGAGTTCCAGCTTCTAGTGTGGCTTTTAGACCAGGTATTCCGCCTTTAGATATCTTTCCAATAAACAGGTGGAAAAATTTATTAAATACATATTGGAGATATGTAAAATCTTCGGCATTGTCTTATGAAAGATCAACTGGAATAGATCCATTAAAAAAAAGTATCAGTAATTATTTAAATGTTAGTAGAAATATAAAGTGCGATTATAACCAAATAATGGTGGTTTCTGGTTCTTTACAATCTTTGTATTTAATTGGGAGTGTTATGGTTGATAAAGGGGATAATATAATTTTAGAAAACCCAGCCTTTCCAAATGTGCATTCGTTATTTAGAAGTTTGCAGGCCAATCTTTTGCCAGTTTCTTTAGATGATGAGGGAATTAGCATCCAAAAAATGAATGAATTAAATCATTTAAAACCAAAATTGGTGCATGTAACACCTTCCAATCATTATCCTTTAGGGACAAAAATGAGTTTAAAAAGAAGAAAAGAACTCTTAGATTGGGCATCCATCAACAAAGCATTCATCATAGAAAATGACTATGAAAATGAAGTAGCAAATCATTTAAATAAAATACCAAGTATTTATAGTTTAGATACAGAAGACAGAACTATTTACATGGGTACTTTTAACAGATTGTTGCATCCTTCAATACGTTTAGGTTATATGATTGTGCCAAAATATTTAATAAAAGCAGTGGAAGCGTTGCAAGAACATTCTCATAGGTTTGTGGCTCCATCAGTTCAAACTGTTATGAGTCAATTTATAGAAAGAAATTATTTATACCAACATTTAAAAAATTTAATGGAAGTATCTCAAGAAAGACAAGCGCTTTTTTTAAAAGAATTTCAAAAAAGTAAAACCATGTCTATTGGCAATCAATCTTTTACAAGTCTCAATTTGGTTGCAAAATTTAATCATAAAGTCCCAGAAGATAAAGAAGCAGAAATTATTAAAAAATTAAAAGAAGCAAACATTAACGTTCATTCTTTAAGTGAATGTTTTATTGGTACTAAAAAAGAACAGGGAATAATATTGGGGTATTCTGCTGTAAGAGAAAATATTTTAGAAAGAAAAGTGAAAAAACTTGTAAATATTATTGGGTAATTAATTAAAAATAATTATTATTTATAATTTTATTTAATTGGTATCTAGTTTTGGTTTTGTTTCGTTATAATTTTATAAACGATAATTTCAATAAACTTCTATATCATGAAAAAACTTTACTTTTTAAAAATTATTATATTTATTGTAGTAATTTTATTTTCTTCAAAAACTAATTCTCAATCTGCGGGGGATATCGCCTTTATTGCTTTAAATGCTGATGGAAATGACGATTTCGCATTTGTAGCATTAGCAGACATCCCTGCAAATACAACTATTTGGTTTACAGATAATGAATGGGATGGAGATTCATTTAATGATACTGGTGAAGGTGAAGTGAGCTGGTCACATACATCAATTCTTCCTGCTGGATCTATAGTAGTTATTGCAGGGAATGCTGGCGGAACAGCTTCACTAGAAAGTGGAAGTGGTTCTGTAAGTGGAAGTGGTATAAATATAGGCGTTTCAAATGAAACATTATATGCCCTTTTAAGTGAACCAATAGCAACAACTATGGCAACTCCTGGTTTTCTTGCAGGTATTTCAAATGATGATGCAGGTAGTGGAGGAATTTTAACAGGAACAGGTTTAACTTCTGGAACAAATTTCATAGATTTTGTAAATGATTCTGACGGTTTTAAATATACAGGTTCAAGAACAAGTCAAACTACATTTGCAGGGTATTTACCCTTGATTATGGATGTAAATAATTGGCAAATAGAAGGTGCTGATGGTACTTTAATATTACCAATTTCTACAACCTCATTTACTACGTTGTCTGCTGGAATATTATCACTTGGTAATGCAACTGTAAGTTGTACAACAATAGCTGGTGTTGGTTTAAATGATGATACTTATTCTGTATCCATCCCTTTTACAATAATACTCAATGGTAAAACCTTTGTTTTATCCACAACTGGTAATGTTGGAACAATTAGTGGAGACAGTCCATCAAGTTCGGCTTCAGGAACTATTGTTATTTCTAATATACCAGAAGGTACATCTTTTACATTTACAGCAGATGATACAGCAGATGGTGGCCCAAATACAGTTACTAAAGCTATTACTAGTCCTGTATGTTTTCCACTAGTTATTAATGAAACACTTTTTGATCCGCCTACTGATAATGTTTTGGGTGATGCAAATGGAGATGGTACTAGAAGTTCTTCAGCTGATGAATTTATTGAGTTTATCAATACTTCTAATGTTAATTTAGATTTAAGTGGTTATTCGATTTCTGATGCATCAGAACTAAGACATGTTTTTCCAACTGGTACAATTATTCCTGCAGGTGGAACCATTGTGGTTTTTGGTGGTGGTACTCCAACAGGAATTCCAGGTTTGGTTCAAATTGCTACCAATACTGGTGAATTGAACTTAAATAATGGAGGCGATTCAATTATTTTAAAAAACCAAAATGATGATGTAGTTATTAATTTTAATAGCGGAGATACATTATTAAATTTTGGTTCTGATCAATCTGGTGCAAGAAATCCAGATATTACAGGAGATTTTGTTTTACACAATGCTATTGCAGGGAATCCTGTTGCTTTTTCTCCAGGAAGATTAAATGCAGACAATGTTCCTATTATGAAAACATGGTCTGGTACTACAAATAATGATTGGGCTACAGCAACCAACTGGATTAGCGATAGTACACCATCAACTTCAGACAATGTAGTAATCCCTTCTGGTTTAACAAACTATCCTACTGCAGCAGCTGCTGTTACAGTAAATTCAGCAACTATTGCATCTGGTGCTAGTTTAATAGCTCAAGACAATTTTACAGGAAATGTAATTTATAAAAGAAATGTAACTTTTGTCTCAGGTTTGTTAAAAGGCTGGTATCTAATGGCTTCTCCTGTAAGTGGGCAAGCGTATAATGATACTTATGTGAGTGGAAATGATATTGCTAGTAATAATACAAACAGAGGTCTAGCAACCTATACTACTTCTGCTGATAGCTGGTCTTACTTACAAGCAGCTGGTAGTGGTACTTTTACAAACGGACAAGGATATTCAATTAAAAGAGGTACAACTACTGGTGATGTTTCATTTACAGGAACATTAAACACAAACAATGCAGGTGTAGATGTGGCTTTAACAACTACTGGAAACCGCTTTAATTTATTAGGAAACCCTTACACAGCTTATTTAAATAGTGCTACTTTTTTAAATAACGAAGCTTCTATTTCTGAAACCAAAACTCTTTGGGTTTGGAACCAAACTTTAAGTACAAATGGTGCTTATGAAGTAAAAAGCGTTGGTGATGCTATGATGATAGCTCCAGGACAAGGCTTTTTTGTAAAAGCAAATGTTGCTGGTGGTACATTTAATTTTTCTGAAGCAAATCAAAGTCATAATGCTGATACTTTTCAAAAAACAGCAGAAAAACCAGAAATTAAATTATGGATAACAGATGGTGAAATTAAAAACTATAATAGAGTAAAATATTTAGAAAACGCAACTACTGGTTTTGATGTAGGTTATGAAGGTGAAATGTTTAATACTGCAAACACTTTTGCTATATACTCTCAATTAGTTTCTAATGACCAAGGTAATAAATACCAATTACAATCTTTACCAAATTCAGATTACGAAAACATGGTTGTGCCAATTGGTATGATTGCTAATGCTGGTAAAGAAATTACGATTTCTGCAGAAATTACAAATTTACCTTCTGGCATCAAAGTATTTTTAGAAAATAGAGCAAACAATACGTTTACAGAACTAAATGCTTCATCAAGTTTTAAAACAACTTTGTCAGAAAACATAAACGGAACTGGTCGTTTTTACTTACACACAAAAGCAAGTGTCTTAAGTGTTGATGATATGTCTATGGATGGAATTAGCATTTATAAAACTACTAATTCGAATTTAAGAATTGCTGGTTTGTCTCAAGGAAAATCTACTGTGAAACTATTTAATATGCTTGGTAAACAAGTATTAACTAATTCTTTTACTTCTAATG
>JANQTQ010000056.1:0-3226 GCA_030731625.1 Polaribacter sp.
AAACACAACACAATTAGCTCTTTTTTGCTAATAACTTACATCGAACTCAGGTTAAAATATATTTTAGACAAAAACAAAGATTTACTGAATACCTATTCTTTTTTTGCAAATTATATCAATAGAAATTTCTCTCTTTTTGATTTTAATTTAGGCGCAAGAATAAATTACTATAGACAACTTCATCAATATAGAGTAGAACCAAGAATTGTTATTTTTAAAAATGTAACAGACTATTTAAAATTACAAATAACAGGAGATGTTAGAAACCAAACTGTTAACCAAATTGATGAAACTTTGGTAAGTAATCTGTCTTTAGAAAATAAACTTTGGAGATTGTCTAACAATACAAATGCACCAATTATAAATAGTAATCAAATATCTTTTGGGGTTATATATCAAAAAAATGGATGGAGTTTTGACTTTGATACTTACAGCAAACAAACATCAAATATATCTGCTTTGTCCTTAGGCTTTTTAAATAATAACTCAACTAGTTTTCTTATTGGTAACCAAAAGGCTTATGGTATTGATATATGTTTAAAAAAGAATTTTAAACATATAAAAACTTGGTTAAGTTATTCTTTTTCAGATATAAAAAACAAATTTAGTACTTTAAATAATAATGAATATTTTACTGCAAATAATCAAATTAAACACTTTGTTTCTTATTCTGTTGCCTATAAAACAGAAAAAGTACAAGTTGCTTTAGGTTGGAAATGGCACGCTGGTAAACCTTACACAATTGTTACAGAAAACGATTCTAATAATTCATTTACTTTTGAAGGGATCAACACTCAAACGCTTTCAAATTACAATCGTTTCGATTTCTCTTCGGTATATAACTTTTCTTTATCCGATAAAAGTCCATTAAAAGCAAAAATTGGTTTTTCAATCAGAAATTTATTAGATCAAAAAAATACAATTAGTAAAGATTATTCAGGCAAAAATATCCCTAATGAACCATTATTAAGTATCACTAAATTTTCTTTAGGTAGAACCTCAAATTTTGTTTTTAGGTTAGAATTATAGTATTTCCACCAAGGTGTTTTTACAATTTCGCTTGATCCAATTAAACCATATTGATTCAATTCTTATGATAGCTTAAAAACCACAAAACCTTATAAATCATACGATTTACAAGGTTTTAGTTTCTATTAGTATTACTTTTTGTCGGGGTGGCAGGATTCGAACCTGCGACCTCCTCGTCCCAAACGAGGCGCGATAACCGGGCTACGCTACACCCCGAAAATGATTTCTCATTTATGGTCTGCAAATATACATAGTTTTTATATATAATCTAATTAATTGTTTAAAAAATTAATAATAAAAAAAACGAATTATATCTTCCTATGTTTTCATTATAAAAACTTATAAACATTCGTTTTAATAAGTATCAAAAAATCATATTTTTACAATTCTAAAATTGATACACAATAATTATGTCAGATACAGTAGAAAAAATTAAATGTTTAATTATAGGATCGGGACCTGCAGGTTATACAGCAGCTATTTATGCGGCCAGAGCAGATATGAAACCAGTGATGTATACTGGAATGCAAATGGGAGGACAGTTAACAACAACAACAGAAGTTGATAATTTTCCTGGTTATCCTGATGGGACTGATGGTACGGCTATGATGACTGATTTGCAAAAACAAGCAGAACGTTTTGGAACAGATGTTCGTTTTGGATTGGTTACTAAAGTTAATTTAAGTGATAAAGTTGGCGGAATTCATAAGGTAATCGTGGATGAATCTAAAGAAATAGAAGCAGAGACTATAATTATAAGTACTGGTGCAACTGCAAAATATTTAGGAATAGAAAGCGAGCAACGATTAATTGGCGGCGGAGTTTCTGCTTGTGCTACTTGCGATGGGTTTTTCTATAAAGGGCAAGATGTAGTGGTCGTTGGAGCAGGAGATACCGCTGCAGAAGAAGCTACTTATTTAGCTAATATTTGTAAAAAGGTTACCATTTTAGTGCGAAAAGATTTTATGAGAGCTTCAAAAGCGATGCAACATAGAGTTAGTAAAACTAAAAACATCGAAGTTTTATACAATACCGAAATTGATGAGGTTTTAGGTACAAATGTTGTAGAAGGTGTTAGGGCAATCAATAATCAAACAAAAGAAACTACTATTATACCAGTTACAGGTGTTTTTATTGCAATTGGGCATACACCAAATTCAGATTTGTTTAAAGGTGTTTTAGATATGGATAAAACAGGTTATTTAATAACCCAAGGGAAAACTACAAAAACAAATTTACCAGGAGTTTTTGCCGCTGGTGATATACAAGATAAAGAGTATAGACAAGCTGTAACAGCAGCAGGAACTGGTTGTATGGCAGCATTAGATGCAGAAAGATATTTAGGTGCTTTAGAGTAGGTTCATTCTTATTGCCAACAAAAAAAAGAGATTTCATTTTTGAAATCTCTTTTTTTTTCTCCGTTAAAACTAACGAATTAATCTTTATATTTAGTTGCTAATTGCTTTTACAAAAGTTCCGAATGCTTAAACTGTTGCAGATGCTTTCATAGATTTTCTATAAATAAAAGAGTTGAAAATATTTCTTTTACCAAAATTATTCATAGATTTTGCATTTACAAATTTTCCAAAAAGAATTTTACTTACACCAAAATACTCATATTTATTACCATCAGTAAAAGTAACTTCTAATAACATACTTTTATGGTGCCAGTCTGCTACTTGAGATTCTGTAATTGTTTTTTTGTATTCTTCTAAATTAGCTGCTTTAGTTTCTGGAGCGATACTCACTAAAAAATGATAACCATCAATAATTTGTGTACTAATTACGTCTGCTTCTTCTTTTTTAGCTTCTTCTTGAAACTTATCTGGATGCCATTCTTTTACTAAACTTCTATAGGTTGATTTTAATTCTTTTAAATCGATTGCACCTTCTATTTTAAAAAGTTTTTTGTATTCTTTTATACGCTTCATTTCTGTGTTTTCAAATTGCGTGCAAAAGTACTGATATTAAATGAATTATAATATAAATATTAAATAATTAATTATAAATTAAATTTACACCTTTTAAAGTTGATTTGATTACAGTTTTATTATTGCTTATCAACGGAATAATGCAATACTTTTTTGTTTTTTATAAATCATTTTCAGCAAAGGTGTTTTCTATTTAAAATATTTTTTTACATAATAAATTTTCGTAAATTTTTGATTTTTAGGTTTATGAGTGGTTATTTAGTTTT
>JANQTQ010000056.1:3326-6129 GCA_030731625.1 Polaribacter sp.
TATTTAGTTTTCTACGGATTTTACTTTTAAGAATCTATTTTTAATTCGTTTAATTAATTTCTTTACTCGCTTTATGAGTTTCTATATGATGGACTAAAAGCTGAATTAAATTCTCTAGATATTCTTGCATTACCAGCGCATCTATATGTGGATGATTTATAGATGGAATTGTCATTGGGTTTTCGTCTAATGATCTGTATAATTCAGGAAAATTAGCTTCAATATTAGAGGTAAGTTGTGTAATTTGAGTTAAAATTGTTTGAAGGTTTTTCATATCTATTTCGTATTTAATTTATAGTACTTGCAATAATACTATTTTAAAGGACTATTTAATATGACATAAATCAGACTATTTTAGAATATTTGCAAAAAAAAAGACCAAATTATTGTTGGTCTTTTTTATTTAAATATTCCTATAGTTTAAGAAAATTAAAGATATTTAAGGAGTTTATTTATTCTGTTAAATATTCATCAAAATTTTCAATTGCTTGGATGATTACTTTTACAGATTCAATATAAAAACTTTTATTTATGGTTGCAAAAGTATCTGTACTTCTGTGATAATCCTTATGGTCTGGAACACCAAAATAAATGAAAGGTATTTTTTCTCGGTGAAAAACTCTATGATCAGAAGAAAAAGTCCAGTCTGATTGTTCTTTACTATTTGAGTCGTCATGACCAAATAATAATTTTATTTTTTCTGGTTTTATTTTTTCTAAAGGCTTTCTAAGGTCAGGATAATGATAAAGTCCACAAGCAAATAAATCTGGATCATAATCACTATGAGCAATCATATCTAAATTAATATTTAAAACAATGTTTTTCTTTTCTTTATAGTTTTTTAAAAAATATTCTGCACCTAAAGATCCAATTTCTTCGGCATCCACAGCTGCAAAAATTAAATTATGCTGAGTTGGTTTGTTTTTAAAATATGCTGCAATAGTAAATAAAGCAGCTGTACCCGATGCATTATCATCTGCTCCGTTAAAAATTTTACCGTCTTTAATTCCTAAATGATCAAAATGTGCAGTTATAACAATCGTTTTATTTGTTTTACCTTTTAACATACCAATAATATTCCCACCAATTGCAGTAGTGTCTGGTACATTAGAAAAATCCTCTTTAGGATTCTGAATAGGAAATATATCTTGTCTTTTCTGTTTTTTAAAGGTATGAGAAAACTCTTGAAGAAAATTGTTTTCAGAAACAGTTTTTAAACCTAATTCTTTAAACTTATTACTGATAAATTTTTGAGCTTTATAATTCCCTGGTGCAGAAAAATACCTTCCTTCTAATGAATCATTAGAAAGTATTTTTACATTTTCTAACAGCTTTTTGCTGTCGATATCTATCACTTTAGGTTTGCTACAGCTCCAAACAATTAGAATAGAGACAACAATGATGGCATAATTGATTTTCATATTACTTTTTCTTTTTCATGAAAATTAGGGGATATGACACAAATATATAAAAAAAAGACCATTAAAAAAATGGTCTTTTTAAACAAACAACTAAATTTAAAACTTTTTAGGTTTTAAAGTTTTTTAATAAATTAAAAACAGTATTTATTTTCTGCTTTCAATTTTTCTGCAATAAAGTTTCTTAATTCAATTACATTTGGGTAATTTGAGTATTTGGTAAAACGCTTTAATCCCATTAGTAACATTCTTTGTTCATCGCCTTCAGCAAAAGAAATAATACCTTCTTTTCCGTTTTTAGCAACAATATCAACTGCGTTGTATAAATATAATCTAGCCATTGCTATTTGACCTTCTTGAGCAGTTTCACCAAAACGTTTTGCATTTTTCTCTGCACGTAGAATGGTAGATTCTGCCATATAAACTTCATTTAAAATATTTGCAGCATTCATTAATAATTGTTGATGAGACTCTAAATCAGGACCATATTTTTGAATTGCAGAACCTGCTACCATTAAGAAAACTTTCTTCAATTTAGCAAGCATTTCTTTTTCTTCTGCAAATAATTCTGAATAATCTGGTACATCAAAAGAAGGAATTCCCATTAATTCATCGGCTACTGCAGTTGCAGGACCTAATAAATCTACATGACCTTTCATTGCTTTTTTAACCAACATACCAACGGTAAGCATTCTATTAATTTCGTTAGTTCCTTCATAGATACGCGCAATACGTGCATCTCTCCAAGCAGCTTCCATAGGTGTTTCTTCAGAAAAGCCCATTCCTCCAAAAATTTGGATTCCTTCATCTGCACAAGCTTGCACGTCTTCTGATACAACCACTTTTAAGATAGAACATTCAATGGCATATTCTTCTACACCTTTTAATTCTGCTTCTTGATGAGAGTTTCCATTAGCAATTCTCATTTCGATTCTATCTTCTATATTTTTTGCAGCTCTATAACTTGCAGATTCACCTGCATACGTATTCGTGGCCATTTCTGCTAATTTTGATTTGATAGCACCAAAATCTGCAATCGGAGTTTTAAATTGTTTACGTTCTGTTGCATATTGTAGTGCCGTATCTAAAACTCTTCGTTGAGAATCTAAACACGCAGCAGCCAATTTAATACGTCCAATATTTAAGGCGTTTACAGCAATTTTAAATCCGCCGCCTCTAACAGATAACATATTTTCAGCAGGAACAATAGTATCATTATAAAATACCTGACGTGTAGAACTAGCACGAATTCCTAATTTATGTTCTTCTTCACCCATGCTAATTCCATTAGGATTAGCTGCATCATATTCTACAATAAAACCAGTAATGTTTTTATCATTTTCTATACGTGCAAAAACAATCATCAAATTACAGAAACCTGCATT
>JANQTQ010000057.1:0-15601 GCA_030731625.1 Polaribacter sp.
ATTTTAAAATCATCGTATTAAGTAAAAATTTATACCAGTTATGATCACTTTTTGTGCTGTTTTATATGTACAGCTTGTAATATATCAGAATAAATAGTTCTATATGCTCTTGGAAATTTTTTATGATGAAGAGATAATACTAATAAAAAACAACGTAACAAATGATGTCAAAATTCAAATTACTGTTATAAATGAAAATATTTTATAAACGAAACTAAATAAACCGTATTGCTTTTCTTGATGTTAAAGTTGATGGAATTTAGCTTTTGTTTGTAAATCTTAAGACTTTAACATAGATGGTATGTTTAGTTGTTAAGGAGCCAATTTAGTTCCAATATGTAAGAATAATGATACTAGGCAAATTATCTTCTTAGAAAATAAGATAAGAACAGATAATTGCAAAGTGTAACATGAAGAAAAATAGCATTATATTTGTTTTTTTAAATTAAAAAATGATTCAAGATATAAGCACTTTAAACCCAGATAAATGGATAGATAATTACGCAGATTACCTGTTTAATTATGCTGTTGTGCGTGTTAATGATAGCGATTTAGCCAAAGATTTGGTGCAAGAAACTTTTTTTGCGGGCTTAAAATCTGCCAAAAATTTTGAAGGAAAATCTACCGAAAGAACTTGGTTAGTATCCATTTTAAAGAGAAAAGTAATTGATTATTATAGAAAAATAAATTCTAAAAAAGGAAAAGCCGAAGTTAGAATGAATTTTTATGAAGACGGTGAAAATGAAGGGAATTGGATAGAAGAAAGAGTGCCACAAAGTTGGGATAATGCATCTGAAAAAGATATTGAAAACGAAGAATTAAAGACACAACTAGATCGTTGTATAGATAAATTGCCAGAAAAATATGCGATGGTTTTTAGAATGAAAACCATTCAAGAATTTGAGACCGAAGAAATTTGTAAGGAGTTAGATATAACTGCGTCAAACTTATGGGTTATCATTCATAGAGCAAGAACTCAACTTAGAAAATGTATGGAAGATAATTGGTTTAATAATTAGAATTATGCTTAGAAAATTTTTAATCAATTGTGATCAAGCTACAACTATCTGTGATAAAAATCAGTACGGAGAAGCAACAATATTAGATAAGATTAAATTAATTTTTCATTTTTTATTCTGTAAAATATGTTCTTTATATTCAAAACAAAATGTATTTTTGTCTACAATTTATAAAGATCATGCTAAAAGTTGTAAGAAAGTTAAACATTGTTTAACAGATGCCGAAAAAGCAGCTCTTAAAGAAAATATTGAAAGTAAAAAATAATTTTTTTTTCGGTTTTCTTAAAAACCGGATTTTGATTTTTTGTTAGATTGAAACGGAATTTATAGAAATATAGATTCCGTTTTTTTGTACTTTTAGATTTTGGAAATCTTGCAAATAATTCGATAGAATTATTATTGCTGAACCAAAATTATTTTTACTAAATTTTTAAATAATTACTAAATTTTTAAAATGCATTTTTTACCAGAAGAAATAGACAGCTACGTTGTAAAACACTCGCAACAAGAACCTAAAATTTTACAAGAATTAAGCAAAGAAACTTGGCAAAAAGTATTAAATCCTAGAATGTTAAGTGGTGCTTTTCAAGGTAGAGTTTTATCTATGATTTCTAAACTGATTCAGCCAACATCTATTTTGGAAATTGGAACTTATACAGGATATTCTGCGTTGTGTTTGGCCGAAGGAATGTCATCCGAAGGAAACATCATCACCATCGATAAAAACGAAGAATTAGAAACTTTGCAAAACAAGTATTTTGAGAAATCTGGTTTTAGAAATCAAATAGAACAAAGGGTTGGAAATGCTATAAAAATAATACCTACCATTGATAAAAAATTTGACTTGGTTTTTATTGATGCAGACAAAAGTAACTATGTAAATTATTTTCACTTAATTATTGATAAAATGAATTCTGGCGGAATTATTTTGTCTGATAATGTACTTTGGAGTGGAAAAATTGTTGAAGAATTAGATCCAAAAGATTTGGATACGAAAGTGCTTTTAGCTTATAATAAATTATTAAATTCAGACGAAAGAATAGAAACTGTTTTACTGCCAATAAGAGATGGACTAACAATTAGTAGAATAAAATAATTATTGATAACTAATTTAAAAACAGTATTTTAAAGGTTAGTTGTATAAAAAAACAATATAGTCAATACAATATTGAAACAACTAATTTTTATAAAAACAAGAAACTAAAAAAAACCTAAAACTGTCTTTTTATAGGACCTGTAATATCATCAATATTATCTTTTACATCAGAAATACTTTTTTTAATGTCTTTGGTAAAATCAGTATCTAAACCTTGATTTTTTGCACTTTCATTAATATCTCTTTTAATGTCGTTTGTGGCATCTTTAATTTCACGAATTCCTTTGCCTAAACCTCTTGCAATATCAGGAATTTTGTCTGCACCAAAAACCATTACCACAATCAAAAGGATAACCATCACTTCTGGAGCACCAATAAATAAAAAAGTTGTATTCATAATTAGCATAAAGTTCTAACAAAGGTAAATATTATTAGTCATATAAACATATCAAATAAAAAAATATGTACATTGACGTATAAATTTTTAAATTGCTTTCGATGTTAAAAAACTATGTGTACGTTTTAGCTTCTTTACTGATTTTTACAGGATGTAAGTCCTTGAATATCAATAAAAAAATGAAATCTTCTTTTTTTGAAAATCAATTTACTGGAATTTATATTTATGATGTAAATGCGGATAAAGTTGTGTATAATTACAACGGAACTAAATATTTTACGCCAGCAAGTAACGTTAAAATAGTTACTCTTTTTGCAGGTTTAGAGTTATTGTCAGATTCAATTCCTGCATTTAAATATAAAGTAGATAAAGATACACTTACAATTCAAGGAACCGGAGACCCTACTTTTTTGCATCCTTATTTTAAAGATAGTACTGCTTTTAACATGGCAAAAAAGTATAAAAAAATAAATATGATTACCAATACTATTGCTGATAAAAAGTATGGACCAGGTTGGGCTTGGGAAGATTTTGATAGCTATTTTAGCCCGGAAAGAAGTACTTTTCCTATGTATGGAAATGTGCTTACGATCCAAAATGAAAACGAATTAAAAAGTACTCCTACTTTTTTTGAAAATACTATAAAAATTACGAATAAAGGTTACGGAAGAGAAGAGCTTTTAAATAGTTTTTACTTTGATAAAAATAGAACTAAAGAAACAGCAATTCCTATGATAATTGACTCATTATTAATTACTAATCTTTGGAATGATCTATTGCCTAACAAAGTAAATTTAATAAAAGAATCAGCAATAAAACCATCTAAAATAGCATATAGCATTCCTTCTGATTCTTTGTACAAAAGAATGATGAATGTAAGTGATAATTTTTTGGCAGAACAGCTTTTAATTTTGGCTTCTTCAACACTTTCAGACACTTTAAGTTCTGAAAATACCATAGATTATATGTTAGCAAATCAGTTAAAAGATATAAAACAAAAACCAAGATGGGTAGATGGTTCTGGTTTAAGTAGATATAATTTATTTACACCAAATTCTTTGGTAGAAATCTTAACCAAAATGTACAAAAAAATACCTCAAGAAAGATTATTTTCTTTTTTTAATATTGAAGGAAGATCAGAAGTTTTAAAAGATGGATTTTCTAAAGATGAGTTTCCTTACATTTTTGCAAAAACGGGTTCGTTAGGAAACAATTATAACCTAAGTGGTTATATACTTACAAAGACAAATAAAGTACTTATTTTTAGTTTTATGAACAACCATTTTATGCATTCTAATGCTAAAATTAAAGAACAAATGCAATTTATTTTTAAAGATTTAAGAGATCATTATTAAACTACTGCTCATTGTTTTTTAGGATGGATTTCGCTTTTTATTTTTTTAACAGTTTTTTTAAAGTTTTTAAAACGGATGATTTTAAGGTTATTAAAATGTTTAAAATTAAGTGTTTATAATTTTTTTACCCCATTTATGGGGGTTGACTTGTAAGTTTTTTACTTTTATATTGCAAACAGAAAAATTTGCTATTATTCTAATTTAAAAATAAGAGAGGTATAATCTCATGTCTACATATATAAATGCTATAAAATAGATAGTAAAAATAATTGGAGGAATTATAATTCTGAAAGTTATAAAGATTTGGAAATAACTACGAATAAATAGAGATAAAAAACTATTAATTTGGATATAAGTGGTTGTGCTTTATATTTCGCTCATCTAAAAACTGAATTTAATAATATAAAGATGACAGCTTATTTACAAAAATTGAATATTAATCATTAAATTTAAAAACAGAAAATTATGAAAAAAAGAAAATTAAAAAACTATCTCAAAATCGGCATACTTCTCTTTGGTATTTCGCTATTTCTTCAAAATTGTGAAAAAGAAAGATTTGGAACTTTTAATCCTGAATCTAACAAGGATATTCAAAATTTAACTTTTAAAGAAGCTATTGACTTTTTTAATAAAAATAAACCTATATCAAATCTATTAGCTAAAGGAAGCGAAGCTTTAACCGTCAATCCTGATTGGGAAACAATTTCTCATCAACAACTTGTATATTCAGAAGCATCTCTTGTAAAAGCAGATACAGATATTAATAGAGAAGGAAATTATTATTCTCAACTCATTTTCATTAACATAAACGGACAAATTAAAAATGTAATTTGTACAAGTTATAAAGACAAAACAGATGCTGATGGAAATATGGTTGATGGTCGACTTTATTTTAATAATATTGATGGAACTTTTATAGATGCCTATAAAATTGAGAATAAACTTTTTACTAAAAGATTAATACCAAATCAAGAAGCAAAAGTTAATCAAGCTAGTTTTTTTCTGTTTCTTTTTCAACAACAAGATGAACAGTTTTATTGGTGTTATACTGAGGGAGGTATGCTAAATGAGGTAGAAATAAAGACATATAAACCTCACATGTTAACTGCTGGAGGCAACTTATCAAATTATAGCAGTGCAGAAAATTATCAAAATTATGTAAATAATGCTACTGGGATGAATACGGGTAGTTCTCATAGTTCTGGACTCACCAATAAACAAATTACAGATGCTGCTGGCGCTATAATATCTAGTCCTCCAATAGATGAAGATGAATGTCCTAATGGTTTAAAAAATGATTTTGGGGAATGTGTAGATAGATGTAGAAGTGGTAAAACCTATAATGAAACTACAAAAAAATGCGAATGTACTGACTCAAGCAAAATTGAAGACTGGCAAGGTAATTGTATTGATAATCCTTGTAATAAAATAACTAATTTGTTTAATAACAATACTAATATAAAACAAGAACTCATTACCTTAAAAGGTTTTACATCTGCAACCACAGAAAGAGGTAGGTATAAACTTACAACCGCAAGTGTAATACAAAGTCCACCAACTGGAAGTGATGGTTATGTAGATATTCCTATTCCAGCTGGAAATGCTCAATATGAGTTTTTTGCGCATACTCATAATAGTCCTGCAAGTGCTACATTATCTATACCTTCTTTTGCAGATATTGTAGCAATGGCAGGATTATTAGAAATTGGAAAAATTGATGCATCTAATTTTGTGTTCTTTTTAATGACTGCTGACCAAACAAACTATGCTATAACTATTAATGATCCAACACAGTTTTTATCAGTATTTAAACCTCAAATGGAAATTGTTAATGGCGAACCTTTAGTTCTTTATAATAAAAAAATAGAAAATCTGATAAAAACATATTATAGAGGGAAAAGAAATGAAGATGGTTCGGTTATAGAAGAACCTTTAATTAAAGAAGGTAATTTAGATAAATTAACAGATGAAAAGTTATTTCTAGATTTTTTAGACGCCACACAAATGGGGTTGAGTTTATTTGAGGTAAATAATACTTTTGATGAGTTTACAAGAGTAACGCATAACAAAACAACAGATGATATTGATAAAGATAATTGTAACTAAAAAAACATAAAAATGAAAAATATAATAATTATAATAATTATAGTAATTACAAGTATAAGTTGTAAAGCACAACAGATTGTAGGTATGGACTATCCTATTTTAAAAGCCGAAGATTATGATGGGAAATATTTTAAAGACCTTGATGGAAATTATGATAAGTTTGTCGGCACTTGGCAAAACACAATAGGTAATATGACTTTTAAAGTAATTTTGTTTAAAACAGAAAAAAGACCCTATGGAGATCCCGTAAACCATTATATGGATAGAATTAGTGGACGTTTTTTAATGATAGAAAACCTAGGAACTCCTAACGAAAGAGAAGTTTATAATTCAATGAAATATATGCCTACTCTTGGTGGAACTCCTAAAGGAGTTATTTCTGGAGGTGCAGGAACTACCACAATGAGCGGTACCATTTGGGACAACACAATTACAAGTACTATTTTACCATCTGGGATGTTATGGGGTGAAATGAGTTTAAAGATTTTAAATATAGGAAATACACCTTTACAAGCTCGTTGGAAAGTTTTTAGAAAAGGCTTATCTTTAGAAGGTGTTGAGTTTAATGTGCCAACCGACATTATTCTAACAAAACAATAAATACAAACTACAACCACGTATATAAAAAATAGCAGTTAAGCGCAAACTAAAAAGTTTGTGCTTTTCTGCTATCTTTATTTTTAAATTGAAAGTAAAAGTATTTTTATTCTGCTACTTTTCATATACAAATACGTTGTGCTTTATATTTCGCTCATCTAAAAACTGAATTTAATAATATAAAGATGACAGCTTATTTACAAAAATTGAATATTAATCATTAAATTTAAAAACAGAAAATTATGAAAAAAAGAAAATTAAAAAACTATCTCAAAATCGGCATACTTCTCTTTGGTATTTCGCTATTTCTTCAAAATTGTGAAAAAGAAAGATTTGGAACTTTTAATCCTGAATCTAACAAGGATATTCAAAATTTAACTTTTAAAGAAGCTATTGACTTTTTTAATAAAAATAAACCTATATCAAATCTATTAGCTAAAGGAAGCGAAGCTTTAACCGTCAATCCTGATTGGGAAACAATTTCTCATCAACAACTTGTATATTCAGAAGCATCTCTTGTAAAAGCAGATACAGATATTAATAGAGAAGGAAATTATTATTCTCAACTCATTTTCATTAACATAAACGGACAAATTAAAAATGTAATTTGTACAAGTTATAAAGACAAAACAGATGCTGATGGAAATATGGTTGATGGTCGACTTTATTTTAATAATATTGATGGAACTTTTATAGATGCCTATAAAATTGAGAATAAACTTTTTACTAAAAGATTAATACCAAATCAAGAAGCAAAAGTTAATCAAGCTAGTTTTTTTCTGTTTCTTTTTCAACAACAAGATGAACAGTTTTATTGGTGTTATACTGAGGGAGGTATGCTAAATGAGGTAGAAATAAAGACATATAAACCTCACATGTTAACTGCTGGAGGCAACTTATCAAATTATAGCAGTGCAGAAAATTATCAAAATTATGTAAATAATGCTACTGGGATGAATACGGGTAGTTCTCATAGTTCTGGACTCACCAATAAACAAATTACAGATGCTGCAGGCGCTATAATATCTAGTCCTCCTATAGATAAAGATGAATGTCCTAATGGATTAAAAAATGATTTTGGGAAATGTGTTGAGAGGTGTAGAGAAGGTAAAACATATAATACAACTACCAAAAGATGTGAATGTACTGACACAAATAAAATAGAGGATTGGCAAGGTAATTGTATTGTTAACCCTTGTAATAAAATAACAAATTTGTTTAACACACATTCAACCCTAAAACAAGAATTAATAACTTTAAAAGGATTTACATCTGCAGATACAGAAAGAGGTAGATATAAATTGACATCCTCAAATTTTATTCAAACTCCTCCAACAGGAAATGATGGATATGTAGATATTCCTATTCCTCCAAGTGGACAATATGAAATGTTTGCACATACCCATAATAGTCCTGCAAGTGCAACATTATCTGTTCCTTCTTTTGCTGATATTGATGGAATGGCATATTTATTAAAATTAGGAAAAATTGATGCTTCTAATTTTGTATTCTTTTTAATGACAGCTGATGGTACAAATTATGCTATAACTATTGATGACCCAACACAGTTTTTATCGGTTTTTGAAGCACAAATGAAAATTGTTAATGGTAAAATCAAAGCACTTTATAGTGATAATTTGGAAAAACAAAAAGCAAAATATTATACAGGGAAAAGAAATGAAGATAGTTCGGTTATAGAAGAATCTTTAATTAAAGAAAATAATTTAGATAAAGTAGCAGATGAAAAGTTATTTCTAGATTTTTTAGATGCTACACAAATAGGCTTAAGTTTATTTGAAATAAATGATACCTTTGATAGTTTTACCAGAGTAATACATAGCAAAACCACAGATAATATTGAACCAGATAATTGTAACTAAAAAAATATAATAATGAAAAATATAATAATTATACTAATAACAGTAATAACAAGTATAAGTTGTAAAGCACAGCAAATTGTAGGTATGGATTATCCTATTTCAAAAGCCGAAGATTATGATGGAAAATATTTTAAAGATCTTGATGGAAATTATGATAAATTTTTAGGTATCTGGGAAAATACTACTGGGAACATGACTTTTAGAGTAATTCTCTTTAAAACTGAAAAAGAACCATTTGGTGACCCAGTAAGCTTCTATATGGATAGAATTAGTGGACGTTTTTTAATGATAGAAAATATAGGAACTCCTAACGAAAGAGAAGTTTATAATTCAATGAAATATATGCCTAATTTTGGTACAACTCCTGAAATAGTGATTTCTGGTGGTGCAGGAACTACCATAATGAGTGGTACCATTTGGGACAATACAATTACAAGTACTATTTTACCCTCTGGAATGCTAAATGGTGAAATGACATTAGAAATTTTAAATATAGCTAGCACACCTTTACAAGCTCGTTGGAAAGTTTTTAGAAAAGGTTTATCTCTTGAAGGTGTTGAATTTAATGTACCTACTGATATTCTTTTAACTAAACAATAAATACAAACCACAACCACGTATATAAAAAATAGCAGTTAAGTGCAAACTAAAAAGTTTGTGCTTTTCTACTGTTTTTGTATCAATACTTGAAATAATAGTTTTTTTATTCTGCTACTTTCCATACAAAACAACGTTATTTTTTAACCAACATCCGCTTAATCTCATTCAATTTCATCAAGGCTTCAATCGGCGTTAACGTATCAATATTAATTGTTAGAATTTCTTCACGAATATTTTCTAAAATTGGGTCATCTAACTGAAAAAAGCTCAGTTGCATTTCTTCATGTTGGGTTTGTTTTAAAACGTCTTTTACATCAGAATTTTTATTGTTTTTTTCTAGCTGAGCCAGTATTTTATTTGCTCTGTGGATGACCATATTTGGCATTCCGGCTAGTTTTGCAACATGTATACCAAAACTATGATTAGAACCACCAGAAACCAATTTACGTAAGAAAATAATAGTGTCTTCTAATTCTTTTACAGACACATTAAAGTTTTTAATGCGCTCAAAAGTGGCGGTCATTTCATTTAATTCATGATAATGGGTGGCAAATAATGTTTTTGCTTTTGATGGATGTTCGTGCAAGAATTCTGTAATTGCCCAAGCAATTGAAATTCCGTCGTAGGTAGAAGTTCCACGACCAATTTCATCTAACAAAACTAAACTACGTTCAGAAAGATTATTTAGAATCGAGGCAGTTTCGTTCATTTCTACCATAAACGTAGATTCGCCCATAGAAATATTATCACTTGCGCCAACTCGTGTAAAAATTTTATCTACAATTCCGATTTTTGCATTTTGAGCCGGAACATAACTTCCCATTTGCGCCAATAAAACAATCAATGCCGTTTGCCTTAATATTGCCGATTTACCAGACATGTTTGGCCCGGTAATCATTATTATTTGTTGCTGATTTCTGTTTAAAACAACATCATTTGCAATATAGGTTTGATCAATGGGTAACTGTTTTTCAATAACAGGATGACGTCCGTTTTTAATCTCTAAATCGGTACTTTCATCCATAATCGGACGCACATAATTGTTGTCAATTGCTAGAACAGAAAACGATAATAAACAGTCAATTTTTGCAATAATTTGCGCATTTTCTTGCACAATTTGTACAAACTGAATGATGTATTGTAATAATTTAGAAAAAATTTCTTGTTCTAATTTGGCTATTTTTTCTTCAGCGCCAAGAATTTTTGTTTCGTATTCTTTTAGTTCTTCGGTAATATAACGTTCTGCAGAAACCAGTGTTTGTTTTCTGATCCATTCTTGCGGAACCTTGTCTTTATGCGTATTTCTAACTTCAATATAATAGCCAAAAACGTTGTTAAAAGAAATCTTTAAACTCGTAATTCCTGTGCGTTCTGTTTCACGCGCTAACATATCATCTAAATACTGTTTTCCAGTGCTAGAAATGGCGCGTAAATCGTCTAATTCTTGATGAACGCCTGTTGCAATTGCGTTTCCTTTATTGATGTTTACAGGCGCATCATCAAACAAAGTTTCTGTAATTTTATCAATTAAAACTGCACAAGAATGCAATTGATTTCCAAGATTTTGAACCGTTTTATTTTTACTTTTTTCTGCGGATGCTTTTATCGGTAAAATTGCCTTTAATGAGTTTTTTAAATACACAATTTCTCTCGGTGAAGCTTTGCCTGTTGCCACTTTTGAGATTAATCTTTCTATATCAGAAATTTGTTTTAACTGATAGGTAACAGTTTTAGAAAACTCATCAGAATCTATAAAAAACTTTACCAATTCATGACGGTTTTTTATGTCTTCAATATTTTTTAAAGGAAGCGCCAACCAACGTTTTAGCAATCGTCCGCCCATTGGCGAAATGGTTTTATCAATAACGTTTAAAAGCGTTACTGCATTTACAGAATTCGGATTGTATAATTCTAAATTCCGAACCGTAAAACGATCCATCCAAACATAATTATCTTCTGCAATTCTGTTAATTCTTTGGATGTGTTTTAGCTGATTGTGTTGCGTTTCTGATAAATAATACAACACTGCACCAGCTGCAATAATTCCGTTTTTTACATCCTGAATCCCAAAGCCTTTTAAGTTTTTTACTTCAAAATGCGTGTGTAAGGTTTCGTTAGCATATTCTTGTTGAAAAACCCAATCCTCTAAATAAAAAGTATAATATCTATTTTCAAACAATTCTAAGAACTGTTGCTTGTGTTGTTTTTGCACCAAAACCTCACTAGGATTAAAATTCTGCAACAATTTATCTATATATTCAGTATTTCCTTGCGCAACTAAATATTCGCCTGTAGAAACATCTAAAAATGAAATTCCGAGTTGTTTTTTATCAAAATGAACAGCCGCTAAAAAATTATTGGTTTTAGATTGTAAAACTTCATCATTTAAGGAAACTCCAGGAGTAATTAATTCTGTAACACCACGTTTTACGATGGTTTTGGTCATTTTAGGATCTTCTAACTGATCGCAAATGGCAACGCGCATTCCTGCTTTTACCAATTTTGGTAAATAGGTATTTAGAGAATGATGCGGAAAACCAGCCAATGCCGTTTCTGTTTCACTACCAGCGCCCCGTTTTGTTAAGGTAATTCCTAAAACGCCTGCTGCTTTTTTAGCATCTTCGCCAAAAGTTTCATAGAAATCTCCAACTCTAAAAAGCAACATGGCATCAGGATATTTTTTCTTGATAGCATTGTATTGTTTCATTAAAGGAGTTACCTTTTTTGGTGCAGATTTTGACAAGTTTTTGGAAATTTTCAGTTAGTTTTGCGAATATAAAAATTAGTATTCAGTTTTCAGTATCAGTTTGCAGTGAACTTATTCACAAAGTATGAGAAAATTAAAAAATAATGAATTAGGTAGAATTTCTGTGGATGAATTTAAAGCTACAGAAAAAACGCCTTTACTAGTGGTTTTAGATAATATTAGAAGTTTAAATAACATTGGTTCTGTTTTTAGAACTTCTGATGCTTTTTTGATTGAAAAAATATATTTATGTGGCATTTGTGCAACGCCGCCAAACAAAGAAATTCATAAAACAGCATTAGGCGCAACAGAATCTGTAACATGGGAATATGTTGGAGATACTTTAGAATTAGTTAAAAAGTTAAAAGCAGAAAATGTAAAAGTTTTAGCTATTGAACAAGCGGAAAGTAGCACAAAGCTTGATGCTTTTTTTCCAGAGAAAAATCAGAAATATGCTATTGTAATGGGAAACGAAGTAAAAGGTGTACAACAACAAGTTGTTTCTGCGTCTGATTTGATTATAGAAATTCCGCAATTAGGAACCAAACATTCTTTAAATATTTCTGTGACAACGGGTGTTGTTCTTTGGGATTTGTTTTCTAAAATCAACAAATTAGTTTAGCCTAAAAAAAGTCTTAAAGTTGTAAGAAAATACAATTGTTACCAAACAAGCCTAGCCCAGATTGTAGCAATAGTTTGAGTTCTTTTATGCCTTTTTTGACATAAAAAGCGAGTGCATTTCGACGATTTCGCTCAATATAAACTCCAAGCTGGAAATAGCTTCTAAAAATTAGATTCCTAAAATAAGTTTCGCTATCGAAAAATAGATAAGAATTCCGAATATATCATTACTCGTAGTGATAAAAGGACCTGTTGCTAGTGCCGGATCTATACCTCTTTTATCTAAAACGATGGGTACAAAAGTTCCTATGAGTGCTGCAATAATAATTACAGACATTAATGAAATAGAAATTGCCATACTAAAGCTAAAATGAAAGCCTAAAACAGAGGTAAAAATGGTTATGATAACAGAAAGTAATAAGCCATTTATTAAACTAATGGCTACTTCTTTTAATAACCTGCTCCATAAACTTCCTTTAATTAAATCGTTTGCCAAACCTTGCACAATAATTGCGGATGATTGTACACCAACATTACCAGCAACTGCGGCAATTAAAGGTGTAAAAAAGAACAATGCTTTATACTCAGGATTTTCCATAATTGTTTGAAAATTCTGCATAATAATTACCGCTCCTAAACTACCAAATAAGCCTAATATTAGCCAAGGCAAACGTCCTTTTACCAATTCATAAACAGTATCATCTGCTTCAACATCTTGCGTTAAACCAGCTGCTAATTGGTAATCTTTATCTGCTTCTTCTTTTAAAACGTCTACAATATCATCAATGGTAATTCTACCTAGCAACACGTTGTCATCGTCTACAACAGGTATTGCCTCTAAATCGTACTTAGACATTATTTTAGCAACTTCTTCGTCATCTTCATTTACATTAACAGAATCTACCTTGTTGATGTAAATTTCTGCAATTTTTTGATCGTTTTTTGCTACAATTAAATCTTTTAAAGAAAGGCGACCAATAAGGCGCTCTTGCTTGTCTACAACATAAATAGAATGCACTCTACTTACTTCGGATGCTTGGGCTCTAATTCTACGCATACAGCCACCAACGGTCCAAGTTTCATAGACTTTTACCAGCTCTTTTCCCATTAAAGAACCTGCAGAATTGTCTTCATACGACAGTAATTCTATAATATCTGCTGCGTGGTCTTCATCTTTTATGGCGTTCATTACGCGCCTTTGACGTTCTTTAGAAAGTTCACCAATAATATCTGCGGCATCATCGGTATCCATTTCGCTAATTTCTCTAGCAATTTCTTTTGATGATAAATTAGCTAATATTTTTTCACGAATATCTTCATCTAACTCTGTAAGAATTTCTGATGTTTTTTCGCTGTCTAGAAGCTTAATGATGTAAATAGCTTCATCAAAATCTAGTTCGTCTAAAACTTCTGCGATATCGGCAAAGTGTAAATCTTCAAAAAGGGCTTTGATTGCTATTTTTTTATTAGCTTCTATAAGCTCTGTAAGATTATCTAGAAAGTCATTAGTAACTTCAAATGCCATGATTTGCTAATTTTTGCGTAAGAGAAATAAAGTCAGCAACAGATAATTGTTCTGGTCTTTTTGCAAATATAGGTTCTTCTTTTAGAGTATCCGAAAGATTAAAGGACTTTAAACTTGAGCGCAACATTTTTCTACGTTGATTAAAGGCAGTTTTTACCACTCTAAAAAATAGTTTTTCGTCAACAGGAAGCGAATAATCTGCTTTTCTAACAAGCCTAATTACGCCAGAATCTACCTTTGGTGGTGGATTAAAAACAGTTGGCGGAACAGTAAATAAATATTCAACATCAAAAAAAGCTTGTGTTAATACAGATAAAATTCCATAAACTTTACTGCCTTCTTTCTCTGCAATTCTCATAGCAACTTCTTTTTGAAACATCCCTGCAAATTCTGGGACAAATTCTCTATATTCGATTGCTTTAAAAACAATTTGAGTAGAAATATTATAGGGAAAATTACCAATAATTGCTACTTGATTTTTATTAAAAAGTTCTTCAATATTTTGCTTTAAAAAGTCGCCTTCTAAAATGGTAAACTTGTCTTTAGAAGTGTCTAATTTTATATGTTCTAACCAAAATGTATCTTTTAGATAACTTACTGATTCTCTGTCTAATTCAAGAACAGTAACTTTTGGTTTTTTCTGTAATAAATACTTTGTTAAAACGCCCATTCCTGGACCAATTTCCAAAACGTTATCGTAATCCGTTCCTGTTAAAGCATCAGCAATATTTTTTGCGATGGTTTCATCCGTTAAAAAATGTTGACCTAAATGTTTTTTTGCTTTTACAGACAAGATAATTGCTTTTGAGGTTTAAAACAGCAAATGTACTGTAATTTCGGCATAATTTTTGGTTGGTTTCACTTTAAAATCAGCCAAATGAAAAGAATATTTATACTATTTAGCTTCCTTTTTACGGTAAACCTTGTTTCTTACTCACAATCAGGAAAATTAGAGAAAGGAAAAGAAAGTATAAAAGAATCTACGACTACAACCACAACTTCTAGCGATTCATCCACTACAAAAAGAAGTGGTAGAAGAACCAGAGAAACAAATGATGAATCGTATTTTGGCTCTTTTTTTGCCGGTATTTTTGTAGATTTATTTGCATATACCGCTTATGGAATTGCTATAGAATCTCCATTTGAGTTAGATGGTAGAATGCATGATGCTGAAATTGCCAATTATCCTTTTGAAAATTCATTTCATGGAAATTATATGTATGCAAATTCTACCAACTACAAAATAGTTAGATTTGATATTTCCAGTAATTTCGTCATCGAAAATAGTAATTTATATGGAAATAATTTTGGCATTGATTTTCGCTTTTTAAGACGTTTTGGATTAGAATTTGATTATTTGTCGTTAACTGAAAAAATAAATGCTAAAAGAGATCAATTTTCTTTGTATTCAGCGTTGTTAAATTATCATAGAATACGAACTCAAAAACTAGATGCTTGGTTTGGTTTAGGAGTTATGCATGTTGGTGAAGATGTACATAAAACAGGATTTGGAATTGGTTTAGGAGCAGAGTGGTTTGTGGCAAAACCTATAAGCTTAAAGGTTTCTCATAAATGGACAAACATCAATAATCAAGAAGTAAATAACACTAAATTGCTTTTAAAATATCATATTAAAAAGTATCATATTTCTTCTGGATA
>JANQTQ010000057.1:15701-22315 GCA_030731625.1 Polaribacter sp.
TTAATTATGAATATTTGTAGGATAAAACTCTTTTATCAAGCGTAATTCTGTTCTAAAAGCTAGCATTTGATCGCCAAATTTTTTAAAACTTTCTAGGCGCAATCTATCGGCATCTTCTTTGTAATAATCGTCTAAATCTTGTCTTGTATTTGCGGTATATTGTATAGAATATGTTTTGCCACCCATTTCTTCATCAACCAAAACCTCCGTTAGTTTTGCTGATATAAATTTACCGGTATTTAAAACATCTAAAATATGAGTTTCCATCCAAGTCAACCATTCTTGATGAATAGTTTCGTTAATATTAATTGTTACGTTGTATATGTACATTTTTTTAGTTGTTAGTGTTTTAGTTGTTAGTTAAAAAGTTGGCTGTTTTTTTAAGTTTCTTAAGGCAAGATTCTGAACAAAATAAGTAACTATAGATCAAAAACTAAATTTTATCTCCTCTTAATTTTCTAAATTTATTTCTGGCATCCACCAGATAAATACTTGATGGATGTTCAAAAATTATTTTCTGATAATATTCTTTTGCTTTTTCGATGTCGTTTAAGTTGTTATTATAGATTTCTGCCATCATAAAATACACATCATCGGTTAAAAAACCTTGAGTATCTGCCGCTATAATTTTTGCTAAACTTAAAATAGCCTCATCATATTTTTCTTGTTTGATGAATAATTTTGCTTGAAAAAAAAGTACATCATCATAAATAACTTCCCCAGGAACCAAACCATTTACAAATATTTCTTTGGATGAAAATAAGGTTTCTATTTCGGATAAAGCTTCTGCATCTTTATTCTGATAAGACAATAATTCTGCTTTTGCCAATTGTTTTAATCCAGACGGAATAGAATCTACCGGTTCATTATCTGTAATTTTTAAAAATAAATCTACCGCATCGTTTGCAATTAATTGTGTTGTAGAACCTTTTAATACTTTTAGTTGTGCTTTTGCCCAGGTAAAATCGCCTTTAAAATAACTTGTTTGGGCTACTTTAAAACGTGCTTCTTGTGCCAATTCATGATCTTCTAGTTGTGTTTGAATTTGAGAAAAATAGATCAATGCTTTGTTGTAATTACCGCTAAAAACCAATACATCTCCTAATTTTAATTTGATGCTGGCTTCATCAAATTTTGATCTAGAAAAAGAAAGTGCTTTTTCTAAAACGGTTCTTGCTTTTTCTGGATCATTTTTACTAAAAGTTAAAAAATCTGCATAGGCAACTTGAAGATTTATGGTAAATTCATCGAAACCAAATTGGGTAAACAGCGATTCAAATAATTTTTCGGTTGCTGGGTTTTTTGTGACAACAGCAATTTTTGCCAAATATAAATTGGATTCAATTTTTTCTTCTGTAAAAGTTGTTTTTTGGTTGATAAAATCGAAACAATTTGTAGCAGTTTCAAAATCTTTATTTTCAAAAGCTAGTTTTCCTAAACTAAATATTTCTCTTAAATCACTACTATTTCTAGTATATAATGCTTTCTCTTGTACTAATGCTTTGCCGTATTCTTTTTGTTGCGCAAATAACCAGCTTAACAAAATATTCCATTCGTTTTTAGCATTGTTTACAGACTTTCTTAAAAGTGCTTTTCTAAATAAAATGTTGGTTTCATTTTCTGCATCTTCTGTAATGTATTGACTGGCATATCTCTGAACCAAACTAAGGTAGTTTTCTTCTTTATCAACTAAATCTATATACGATTCAAACATTTTTTGATAATCGCCCTTTTCGCCATAAATCTGTGCAATTTGAAAGCTGTAATTTGCATTCGGATTTTGTTGCATCACTTTTTCATAGACCAAAATAGCATTGTCTAAAAGGTTATAATATTTAAAAAGATTACCAATGGCATTGCCATAAGCAGGATTTTTATCCAAAGAATTTATGGCCTTTTGGTAATTAGAATTTGCCAATTCTTCTTGTTGTTGGCGCTCGTAATTGTAGCCTAAAAAAACATACAAATAAGCTTCTGTATTATTTTGTTGAATCCGTTTTTGAAGTAAATTTTCTACAGTTTTAAAATTGTCGGTTTCTTGGTAACAAGTTATCAGCTTGCTTAAATACGTGGTATTAAACGGACTTTTATCATACAGTTTTTTAAAAATTTGAGTTGCTTTTTCAAATTCTCCTTGTCTAAAATAAGTATCCGCCAAGAAAAAATCGTTTTGATCATCTTCTTGACTAAAGCATAAACTGCTAATAGTTAATAAAATAAGTAAAAGAAAGTGCTTCATGTTAATTCAAAGATACTCAACAAAAATGTTAATTTTTTATTAAAGCCAACATAGTTTAAAGTTTCCTTGTAACAATTTGGCACGAAACTTGTCTTTATTGTAGTAACGAACCAAAACTTAAAAAGATGAACGATCTACATAACAAATACGAAAACGCTAAATTAAACTCAATTGAGTTTATGAAAAACGGACAAATTAGTGCTTACTTTAATGCGCTTTTAGAAATGAACAAATACAAAAGATTACTTACAGCTGTAATTGCGAACTAAAATTAGTTTACAGTTTTCAGTAACAGTAGGCACCTACTAATAGACTGAAAATTGATACTGCTAAATAGTTTACAGTTGCAGTAAACAGTATTCAACTAAAACAAAACGGTTTTTTTATTTCAACTATTTTTATACACTAAAAGTAATTTTTTTACGCAAAGCAGCTAACTGAAAAACTGCCACTGAAAACTGTTTACTAGTTTATCATATCAAACCCACAATAAGGCACTAAAACATCTGGTATTTTTATTCCTTCTGCTGTTTGATAATTTTCTAAAATTCCGGCTAAAACACGCGGTAAAGCCAAAGAACTTCCGTTTAAAGTATGCGCAAATTCGCTATTGCCATCTTTATTTTTAAAACGAAGTTTTAATCTATTTGCTTGAAAAGTTTCAAAATTTGATGCAGAACTAATTTCTAACCAACGGTCTTGCGCAGTAGAAAACAACTCAAAATCGAATGTTAAAGCAGAGGTAAAACCTGTATCTCCACCACACAAACGCAAAATTCTGTACGGTAATTTTAATTCACGTAAAATATTTTTAATGTGCTCTACCATTCCGTCTAAAGCAGCATAAGAATTCTCTGGATGTTCAATACGTACAATTTCTACTTTATCAAATTGATGCAATCTATTTAAACCACGAACATGCGCACCATAACTTCCAGCTTCACGTCTAAAACAAGGTGTGTAACCAGTAACTGTAATAGGAAACTCGGTTTCTTGCATTAAATTTCCACGAAACATATTTGTAATTGGCACTTCTGCAGTAGGAATTAAATACAAATCGTCTTCTGCACAATGATACATTTGACCTTCTTTATCAGGCAATTGTCCGGTTGCAGTAGCAGATTCTTCATTAACTAAATGCGGTACTTGTACTTCTGTATAACCTCCCGCAATATTTTTATCTAAAAAATAATTAATTAAAGCACGTTGTAATCTAGCGCCTTTTCCTTTGTAAACAGGAAAACCAGCACCCGTAATTTTTGTACCTAATTCAAAATCTATGATGTCGTATTTTTTTGCCAATTCCCAATGAGGCAATGCGTGTTCTCCTAAATCCGGAATCAATCCTTCTTTAAAAACTTCTTCATTATCGTCTGCAGATTTTCCTGCTTTTACAGAAATATGAGGAATATTAGGAATCTGATATAAAAGCGTTTGCAATTCATCTGCATACAAGGTTAATTTATCAGATAATTCTTTAGAAACTTCTTTTAACTGAACCGTTTTTTCTTTTAAAATATTCGCTTTTTGTATTTCGCCAGATTTAAAAAAACCTCCTATTTCTTTAGATAGTTTGTTACTTTCTGCTAAAGTAGTATCTAGCTCAACTTGTGTTGCTCTTCTATTTTCATCCGCAGATAAAACTTGCTCAACAATGGTTGCTGCATTTGCAAAATTACGTTTTGCTAAACCTGCTAAAACAACCTCTTTGTTTTCTCTAATAAAATTTACTTGTAACATTTTTCTTGAAATTACGAATTGCAAATATATAATTTGTCATTTTGATTTTGCTGTAAATCGGGAATAAAAAAATGACAAGAATTTTACCTAAAAAGAAATAGAACCAAAATACAAAGAATTTTAATAATAGTTTTTTGGGCGTTACCACAAGGGTCAGGCTTTCGCACTCGCTTACCGCAAAAAAGCGGCAGAGCTCAAACAATTGCTCTATCCTTAACGCAAATGCTAGTGTTATAAAAAAACTAGAAATTTAATTTTTGAATGTCCGTTTTTAGTCAAATGAATAAAATCAGAAAAAAATAAAAATGCTGAAGCGATAAATTATTTTATAAACACCTAATAAGTTATACCAAAAAGCAACTATTTTTTTCGAGATAAAACATTTAATTTTTACAAACTTGAATTCGTTTGTTGCTATTAAATCTTGGTGCTTACTTCTAAATTCGCAGCGTTTTTTTTTGTATTAGCAATTGTTTTTAAGATAATCTCTAGCAGTTATTTCATCCATTTTTAGTTGCGCTACTAAATTTTCAAGAGAATCAAATTTCTCTTCATCCCTTAAAAAATAAATCAATTCTATCGTTAAATTTTGATCATATAAATTTTGGTTAAAGTCAAAAAAATGCACCTCAATTGTTTGATGTTTTCCATTTACAGTAGGTCTGCTTCCAATGTTCATCATTCCAAAAATCGTTTTTCCATCAATAGTTGATTTTACTACGTAAACGCCTGTTTTAGGAATTAATTTATAGGTTTCTTTTATATCAATATTTGCAGTTGGAAAACCAATTTTTCCACCTAATTTTTTGCCATTTATAACAGTACCATTCAGCATAAAATTATAACCTAAATAAGTGTTGGCGGTTTTTAATTTTCCGGCAGCTAAAGCGCGTCTAATTTTTGTGGAACTTACAGAAACATCATCAATATCTTGCGCCAAAATTTCTTCTACTTTAAAGTCATATAAATGGCTATATTCTGTTAGTTGGGTAATGTTACCTTCTCTATTTTTACCAAAGTGATGATCGTAGCCAATAATTAATTTTGAGATATTTAATTGATTCACTAAAATGTCTCGCACAAATTCTAGTGCAGTCATTCTAGAAAACGCTTTACTAAACGGATGAATAATTAAATAATCTAAACCTGTTTTTTCTAATAGAGCGGCGCGTTCATCAATGGTATTAATTAATTCTAAAGAAACATCTTTTTGCAGCACCATTCTTGGATGCGGAAAAAAAGTTAAAACCACCGATTTTTTACCGGCCTTTTTAGCTTCAATAATTAGTTTTTCAATAATTTTTTGATGCCCAAAATGAACACCATCAAAAGTGCCAATGGTAACATATGTTTTTTCTTTATCAGAAAAATTAGAAGTGTTTTGTACTATTTTCAAGGAAAGAAATTTTGTAAAGTACAAATGTACGATAACTGTAACGTAAAAATTAAAATAAATTTGATAGTTGTAAGGTTCTTATTTGATAATCTAATGACTATTTTTTTGATAAAAACTCAAATTTTTTGCTAATATAATCATAAATTCAAAAAAAATTGTATTTTCGTGATAGTTAACAAATAATTCAAATTATGATAAAAAAGATTTTACTAGTTGCATTTATTGCTCTTGGTAGCTTAACAATGGTCGCTCAAACCACAGTTACAGGTACTGTAAAAGATGCAAAAACGGGAGAATTACTCCCAGGAGCTAATATTAAAATTTCTAGAAAAGCTGTAGGTACGAGTACAGATTTTGACGGGAATTTTGTATTAACGGTTACAGAAAAACCGCCATTTATTTTAGAAGTTTCTATGATTGGTTTTCAAACAAAAGAAACAGAAATTACAAAAAACAATCAAAAAGTACAGATAAGTCTAATAGAAAATGAAACTTCTTTAGATGAAATCGTAGTTTCTGCATCCAGAACCCCAGAACGTATTATGGAATCTCCGGTAACTGTAGAAAGAATGGATTCTAGAGCCATTAAAAATACATCTTCGCCTTCTTTTTACGATGGTTTAGAAAACTTAAAAGGTGTTGATGTAAATACAAATAGTTTAACATTTAAATCTGTAAATACGCGTGGTTTTGCAACATTTTCAAACACACGTTTTATGCAGCTTGTAGATGGTATGGACAATTCATCGCCAGCACTAAATTTTGCTTTAGGTAACTTATTGGGTATGTCAGAACTAGATGTAAAAACAGTAGAGTTATTACCAGGTGCATCTTCTGCATTATATGGTGCAAATGCATTTAATGGTATTATGTTTATGACAAGTAAGAGCCCGTTTGAAGATCAAGGAATTAGCGTTTCTTTAAAAGGAGGAATTACGAGTCAAGAAGCTGGTGGAAATAACGAATTTACTGATTTCAACATTAGAATGGCATATGCTTTTTCTGATAAGTTTGCAGCAAAAGTAACTCTTTCTGTATTAGAAGGTACAGATTGGTTTGCAACAGATTATAGAAACACAAACGGAGATGAGTATATTCCTGGAACAAGAGAATCTGAAAATGACTACAACGGGGTTAATGTATATGGAGATGTGGTTGCGACTACACCTGCACCTGCTGTTGGTAGAGTAAGTAGAACAGGTTATAATGAAAGAGATTTAATGGATTATGGTGTAACAA
>JANQTQ010000058.1:0-3743 GCA_030731625.1 Polaribacter sp.
AGGAATTGTAGTTTCTGATAAAACACCTTTTATGACTCCGTTTAAATCAAAATTACCAGTAGTTTGGATGGTTTTTAAATCGCCAGAATATTGCTTAGGTAATAAGGCTAACAAGTTTTTAAAATCGGAAGTTGGTGTTTTAAAATTAATGTCATACACCTGCGTTTCATCAACCAATTGCAGAAAACCATTAAATTCTAATGGCAACTGATTTATATAACCAGTATTATCTTTAAAAGTAAATTTGCTGTTTTTTAAATCCATTCCTAAAATAGCATTTAAAGATACTTTTACATTGTTAAAAAAATTAGTGTTTTCATAATCAAAAGAAAGATTTGCAGTAGATTTTGTATCTAAATCTAAAACTTCTTTAGCAAAATTTCCTTTTCCATAATGATAAATGCTGTCTAATTTCATTTTCATATTAGAACTTCTATCTAAATACATAAAATTCATGTTTTCAAATTGATATTCTTCTATATTTAAAGCAAAAGAATCCGGTTCATTTTCATCTTCTGTTTCCTTTTTTAAGGCAATATCATAATTACCCAAATTGTCTGTATTAAATATGATATTTATCTGTCCGTCTTTTACAGAAAAACTTTTAAGTTCTAAGGCTTCTTCTGGTTTTTTAAAGAGTTCGGTAATTTTCATACTCATGCTTAACTCTTTGGTGCTGAATAAAGTATCGCCAACAAAAGGGGCTTTATTAGCAACTATAACATCATTTACGGTTAAACTAGCTAAAGGAAAATTCTTAAAAAAACTTAAATTAGTTTCTTTAAAAGTTACCGTTGCATTTATGTTTTTGTTGATAGTGGTAGATACCATTGCTACAATTTTATCTTTAAATAAAAACGGAATGGAAGCAACCCCAATAACTAGGATTAAGAGTATAGAAACTACCCAAATTACTATTTTTTTTACTACAGATTTTTTCTTTTTCTCTATATTCATAATTAGAAATATTGATCGTTTATATGATTTGCAAAGTTATAGTTTACAGCTAATAAACGTGTTTTATTTTAGTTAAAAATAATAAATAAAACAAAAAAAAATGCAACTCAATAAAGAATTGCATTTCTATTTTATAAGAATATTTAAAATTAAATTGCCTTATTTAAACATATCCATTCCAGGTATATTTGGCATTCCTTTTTTAGCGGCAACTGCCATTTCACTTTCATTAATTTTAGATGCTTTTTCAATGGCTTTATTTAAAGTAATAATTAGAAAATCTTCTAACTCTTCTTTATCAGAAAGTAAAGATTCATCAATAGAAATTGCTTTGATTTCTCTGTTTGCTGTTAAAGTTACTTTTATTTTTTTATCCGCAGAAGTTTCATCAACCAAAACAGAATTTAGTCTTACTTTTGTTACTTCTACTTCTTTTTGAGCTTCTTTAAGCTTATTCATCATACCAGATAAGTCTCCAAACATGTTTTTTCTTATTTATTTTATGAATTACAAAATTAGTTAAAAACGAACGAAAATCAAATCAAAAAAAATGAGAAAGATATTTTAAGCAACTATACTATTAAGTCTTATTTTTGCAATCGCTTATTAAATGATACAAAAGATATGAAGAGTACAGATGCACAATTTCCAATTGCAGAAAAACAGCCTACAAAGCTTGAAAAACATGGAGATGTAAGAATAGATAATTACTTTTGGATGCGTTTAACAGATGCACAAAAAAATGCGATTGTTAAAGATGAGCAAACCCAAAAAGTAGTTGATTATTTAGAAGCAGAGAATGCGTATTTTGATAAAGTTACAGCGTATACTAAGAAATTTCAGGAAGATTTATTCCTAGAAATGAAGAATAGAATTAAAGAAGACGACTCTTCTGTACCTTATAAAGACAATGGCTATTACTATATTACTCGTTATGAAATTGGGAAACAATATCCTATTTACAGCCGTAAAAAAGATCATTTAGAAGCACCAGAAAAAATACTTTTTGACGTAAATGAGCACGCAGAAGGTTTTGAGTATTTTCAATTAGGAGGATTAAATGTTTCGCCAAATAATAAATTAGCTGTGTTTGCAACCGATACAGTGAGTAGAAGACAGTATTTTTTAAGAATTAAAAACTTAGAAACGGGTGAGATTTATAAAGATATTATAGAAAACACAAGTGGTGGTTCTGTTTGGGCAAATGATAATAAAACTTTTTTTTACACTAAAAAAAATCCAGAAACCTTAAGAAGTGAGAAGATTTTTAGACATGTTTTAGGTACATCAGCAACAGAGGATGTAGAAATTTATCATGAAAAAGACCTTACTTTTAGTACGTATGTTACCAAAACAAAGTCTGATGAATATATTATTATTGGTTCTCAAAGTACACATTCTTCCGAATCACAATTTTTAGATGCAAATAATCCAACGGGCGAGTTTAAGGTAATTCAAAAAAGAGAAAAAGAGTTAGAGTATGATATTTCTCAATATAAAGAGCATTTTTATATTTTAACAAATAAAGATGGCGCCACCAATTTTAAATTGATGAAAACGCCAATTTCTAATCCATCTAAAGAAAACTGGGTAGATGTAATTCCGCATAGAGAAGAAACATTATTAGAAGATTTTTCAATTTTTAAAGAGTATTTAGTTTTAGAAGAGCGTACAAACGGACTCAATAAAATTAGAATAAAACGTTGGGACGAAAAAGAAGACTATTATTTGCCTTTTAATGAAGAAACCTATTCAGCTGGTGTTTTTGGAAACCCAGAATTTGATACAGATGTTATAAGATATTCGTATAATTCTTTTACAACACCAAGCTCTGTGATTGATTTTAATATGAAAGATCAATCGAAAGATATTAAAAAAGAGCAAGCCGTTTTAGGCGGAAAATTCAAAAAAGAAAACTATACCAGTAAACGTGTTTGGGTAACCGCAAGAGATGGAAAAAAAGTGGCTATTTCGTTGGTATATCACAAAGACACACAATTAAATAAAGACACTCCATTATTACAATACGCCTATGGTTCTTATGGTCATACGGTTTCAGATAGTTTTTCTACAACACGTTTAAGTTTATTAGACAGAGGTTTTGTGTTTGCTTTAGCACATATTAGAGGAAGTCAATATTTAGGTAGAGAATGGTATGAAGACGGGAAAATGTTTCATAAAAAAAATACGTTTACAGATTTTGTAGATTGCTCTAAATATTTAATTGATAACTCATATACATCGGCTAAACATTTATATGCGATGGGCGGATCTGCAGGAGGTTTGTTAATGGGAGCGGTTGTAAATATGAATCCAGAATTGTACAATGGCGTTATTGCTGCTGTACCTTTTGTGGATGTTGTGTCTACAATGTTAGATGATAGTATTCCTTTAACCACTGGCGAGTATGACGAGTGGGGGAATCCTAATAACAAAGATTCTTATGAATATATAAAATCATATTCGCCATACGATCAAGTTGGCGCTCATGAATATCCAAATATGTTAATTATCACTGGGTATCACGATTCTCAAGTACAATATTGGGAACCTGCAAAATGGGTTGCAAAACTTAGAGAGTTAAAAACAGATACCAATTTATTAATGTTGCACACAAATATGGATTCTGGTCATGGAGGAGCATCTGGGCGTTTTGAAGCTTTAAAAGAAACAGCAGAAGAATTTACGTTTCTTTTAGCTTTAGAAAATAAATTAGACTTGTAAATAATTAAGATTCTAAAGGAATTTTATAATTGAATAAGGTTACGTATTTTGCACTCGGTAAA
>JANQTQ010000058.1:3843-6034 GCA_030731625.1 Polaribacter sp.
TGCCCTGCAAACGTTGCTCCAGATGATCCAAGATCTTATTATGAAGTTGCTAAAAGAATTCATAAAGAAACTAAGAAATCGGTGTATATCAATCAATATTTTAATGAATTAAATATTGATGCACATTATAGATCAACGGGGCCAGAAATTTGGCAACAAACCGATGGGAAAATTACTCATTTAGTAGTGGCAAGTGGCACAGGAGGTACAATTTCTGGAACAGGAAAATACTTAAAAGAACAAAATGCAAACATTAAAATTTTGGGTGTTGATGCAGTAGGTTCTGTGTTAAAAAAATACCATGAAACAGGCGAATTAGATCCAAATGAAATAAAACCATATAAAATTGAAGGTTTGGGTAAAAATTTAATTCCTACAGCTACAGATTTTGATGTAATTGATTACTATCAAAAAGTAACAGATAAAGATGCCGCTTTTGCATCAAGAGAAATTGTAAAGAGCGAAGGTATTTTTCCAGGATATACATCAGGTGCAGTTTTACAAGCTACTAGACAATATGCTGATGCGGGCATGTTTGATGAAAATAGTTTTGTAGTGCTTGTTTTTCCAGATCATGGCTCTAGATACATGAACAAAATTTACAATGATTCTTGGATGAAAAAACAAGGGTTTCTTTAACATAAATTACTTATCAACTATTAGAATAACTGTAAAAAAAGCAGTTAATTTGTAGTATTAAAATCAAAGAACATGACGAAAGATTTATTTGAAAGAATAAAAGAAGACAAAGGTCCTTTAGGTAAATGGGCAGAACAAGCCGAAGGCTATTATGTATTTCCTAAATTAGAGGGTCCTATTTCTAATAGAATGTCTTTTAATGGTAAAAAAGTAATTACTTGGAGTATAAATGACTATTTGGGATTAGCAAATCATCCAGAAGTTTTAAAAGTGGATGGAGCAGCAGCAGCAGAACACGGTATGGCATACCCAATGGGTGCTAGAATGATGTCTGGTCATACTCCTATACACGAGCAATTAGAAAGAGAATGTGCAGAATTTGTAGATAAAGAAAAAGCTTATTTATTAAACTTTGGTTATCAGGGAATTATGTCTGCAATTGACGCTTTAGTTACCAAACACGATGTTATTGTGTATGATATAGATACCCATGCTTGTATTATAGATGGGGTTCGTTTACATGCAGGAAAACGTTTTGTATATCGTCATAACGATATGGAAAGCTTCGAAAAAAATATTAAGCGTGCAGCTAAAATGGCTGAAAAAACAGGCGGCGGAATCTTAGTAATTTCTGAAGGTGTTTTTGGAATGCGTGGTGAACAAGGTCGTTTAAAAGAAATTATTTCTTTTAAAAAGGATTATAATTTTAGATTGTTAGTAGACGATGCTCACGGATTTGGAACTCTTGGAAAAGGAGGAAGAGGAACTGGTTTTGAGCAAGGTGTGCAAGATGATATTGATGTTTATTTTGCAACTTTTGCAAAATCAATGGCAGGTTTTGGAGCTTTTTTAGCAGGTAATAAAGATGTAATTCAGTATTTACAATACAATATGCGTTCTCAAACGTTTGCAAAATCATTGCCAATGGCAATGGTTAAAGGGGCATTAAAACGTTTAGATATGTTGCGTACAATGCCAGAATTAAAAGCTAAATTATGGCAAAACACCAACGCTTTACAATCTGGTTTGCGTAATGCTGGTTTCGATTTAGGAACGACTCAAACCTGTATTACTCCTGTGTTTTTAAATGGAGATATTCCAGAAGCGATGGCAATGGTAAATGATTTACGTGAAAACCACGGAATTTTTTGTTCTATCGTTGTGTATCCTGTGATACCTAAAGGATTAATTATTTTACGATTGATACCAACAGCAACACACACACAAGAAGATATAGATTTAACAATTACCGCTTTTTCGGCTATTAGAGAATTGTTAGAAAACGGAACTTATAAAAAGATTGCAGCTTCTATGATGTAATTTTTAGTCTTCAATAACGAAAACCGAGCAGAAATGTTCGTTTTTTTTTGCTTTTATGCAGCTTTTTAAAAAATTAATTGTGTAATAATTATGTAAAGTAGTTGTCATTTAAAAGCAATTCGTTTAAATAACGTTGTTAAAGTAGTAGGAGAGGACACAGATTTTTTTTTGAAATAAAAAATAAAATGGTCAATTGTGTTCACAATAATACCAATGACATATATAGTTCTAA
>JANQTQ010000059.1 GCA_030731625.1 Polaribacter sp.
TTGTAGATAATCCTGTTTTAGATGGTGTAAACGCAACTGCTTCTAAAGTAATGAAAGTTTTTGTTGGTCCGGGAAATGCTTTTTATGCAGGAGTAAATAATAAATGGGAAGATTCAAAATTTGGTTCTTGGAAAATTGATATGAGTGTTACCAGCAATTTAACCTTAACTATGGATGTAAATAAAAATTACGTTGGTACTGTAGGTATTAAAATGGGAACAAATAGTGCAGGAACATCATTTCAAATAACAAACCAAAATGTTGGTAATACAGTTGTTAATGAATGGCAAACTTTAACTTTTGATCTTTCAGGTATAAATCCTAATGGAGATTTATCTAACATTAGTCAAATGGTAGTTTTTGTTGATTGGACTCAAGATATAGCAGATCGAGCAGAAGGTAACACCATTTATATTGATAATATTAAATTTAATGCAGAAAAATTAACTGATGCACCAGTTGTTCCTGTAAGTACAGGAAATCCTGAAGGTACTTGGAAATTATCAGCTAAAGCAGGTGCAATGGGAGTTGGTCCCTCTCAAGGAGATATTGGTTGGTGGTCTAATAGTGCTGCAGATGTAACTACAAGAGCTTGTTTATTTGATGATGAGTATGTTTTTGAATCAAATGGAACTTTTAAAAATGAACTTGGTGATGATACTTGGGTAGAAGGTTGGCAAGGTGGTGCAGATGGCTGTGCTACTCCAGTTGCTCCTCATAATAACTCTAATGCAGCAACTTGGGTGTATGATTCAAATGCAAAGACAATAACGATTTCTGGAAAAGGAGCATATTTAGGTATAGCAAAACCACATAATGGTGGAGAACTTACAAATTCTGCTGATGCACCAGCTTCAATAACTTATATTGTTACATCTATTTCAGATACAGAAATGACTTTAGATTTAAATTATGGTGGTGGATTTTGGAGATTTTTATTTACAAAAAATGAAGGAGAAGTTGTAACTCCTACAGTTTCGGTAGATGGAACATGGATGTTGTCAGCTAAGGCAGGTGCTTTAGGTGTAGGTGCTTCTCAAGGAGATACAGGTTGGTGGTCTAATAGTGATGCAGATGTTACTGGAAGAGCTTGTCTTTTTGATGATGAGTATGTTTTTGAATCAAATGGAACATTTGAAAATATTTTAGGTGCAGATACTTGGATTGAAGGATGGCAAGGTGGAGGAGATTCTTGTGGAGCTCCAGTTGCACCTCATAATAATTCTAGTGCAGCAACATGGACATATGATGCAACAGCAGGAACAATTACAATTACAGGAAAAGGAGCATATTTAGGAATCCCTAAACCAAATAATGGTGGTGAGTTGACAAACCCTGCTGATGCACCTAATTCTATAACATATTTAGTATCTTCAATTACAGATACAGAAATGACTTTAGATCTTAATTATGGTGGTGGATTTTGGAGATTTTTGTTTACAAAGAAAGATGCAGTAGTAGCTCCATTAGCTGTTGATGGTACTTGGAAATTATCGCCAAAAGCAGGTGCTTTAGGAGTAGGTGCTTCTCAAGGAGATACTGGTTGGTGGGCTAGTAATGTTGCAGATGTTACTGGAAGAGCCTGTCTTTTTGATGACGAGTATGTTTTCGAATCTAATGGAACATTTGAAAATATTTTAGGTGCAAATACTTGGATTGAAGGATGGCAAGGTGGAGGAGATTCTTGTGGAGCTCCAGTTGCACCTCATAATAATTCTAGTGCAGCAACATGGACATATGATGCAACAGCAGGAACAATTACAATTACAGGAAAAGGAGCATATTTAGGAATCCCTAAACCACATAATGGAGGGGAATTATCAAACCCTGTAGACGCACCAGCTTCAATTACTTATTTAGTATCATCTCTTACAGAAACAGAAATGACCTTAGATCTTAATTATGGTGGTGGTTTTTGGAGATTTTTATTCACAAAACAAACAGCTACAGCTAGTGTAGATAGAAATGATGTAGTAAGTTTAAAAATGTATCCTAATCCAACAACAAATACATTAAATATTTCTGCAGCAAATACTATAGAAAATGCTCAAATTTATAATGTACTTGGTAAAAAAGTAATGAGTTTAAATATCAATAAAACTAGTGAATCTATAGATGTTTCTAACCTAGCTTCTGGTGTTTATTTAATTAAATATCAAGTTAATAAAGCTATTGGAACTTCTAAATTTATCAAACAATAAATTAGATCTTTTTATTTTTTAAAGAAGCGTTCAAAATTATTTTTGAACGCTTTTTTTATGTCTAAATATGTATTGATAAAGGAATTTTAGGTGTAAAATAAGGTTAATAAAAAGTGCCTAAAAGAAATATCAAGTAATGTTATCCGTGATAATGTTCAACAGTTCGTATAGAAAATGATCAATTAGTTAGGATTTCTTAGAATTCAAAGATACTCATGGAGAACTAATTTTTTTCAGCAGAAAATACAATTAAAAACGTAGAGATTTATAAATTTTTAGTAAGAAAGTAATGAACTTAGATACTAATGATACAATAAAATCTATGGATGTTTCTAACTTAGCATCTGGCGTTTATTAAATTAAATATCAAGTAGCTAATTCTATAGGAACTTCTGAATTTATCAAACAATAATTTAGTTTTATCCAGAATTTTACAAACAAAAAAGCCAAGCAATTTGCTCGGCTTTTCTAGCTTATAAACTTATTTTATTTTTTTTCGTTTGCTTTAATGTTTTTTAAATATTCTTGAAAACGTTTACCGTATTCAGATTTTTTGATTTTTGGCGTTAAACTTGCGTTTACAGTATCTAACATTTTTAAACTTGCATCATACATTTCTGTTAAAGCAATGTAAGGCGCTGCTTCAAAATCTGCATTTGTGATGGCAAAATTTGTCGTATATAAAACTCTTCTTTTAGTAAGTTTTTGATAGTCTTCTAATAATTTTTCTACTAATTCGGTGTCATTTGCTTTTTTAGCATCAAAATCTTTTTTAATAAAGTCTAAACGCTCATTTTGAAATCTTTTGCTTACGATATTATAGCTATCTAAAACTTCTTGATTTTTAGATCCCGAAATTTTTGGAGAATATCCAAATTTGTCAACGTCATCGTTAATGGTAATTACACCTTGTTCTCCAAAAAATAGTATTCTTTTATCAGTTGTATTACCGTCAAAAGTTAAATAATACAAAACAGGAGATGCTACATTATCTGTTAAAGTAAATTTATCCGAACCATTTAATGCTATAGAATCTACTGAAACTAATACAGTATCTGCCATTTTTTGTAAGTATAAAGTTCCTTTTTTAAGGCCTTTAATTTGTCCTTGAACAATCATGTTTCCTTCTTTTTTAGAAGAACACGCAAAAAGTATAATTGATAAAGCTAAAAGAGCTGTAATTTTTTTCATTTTTATTTAAAATTTTGGAGTGCAAATATGCTCATTTTTTTTATAAAGTAGAAGCTAAATCCATTAAAATAGTACAAGCAATTGCACCAACAGTGCCAATGGCGTATCCTAATACTGCTAATAAAACTCCAACGGATGCTAATGATGGATGAAAAGCTTGAGCAACAATTGGTGCAGAAGCAGCACCACCAACATTTGCTTGACTTCCAACAGCTAAAAAGAAATAAGGTGCTCTAATAATTTTAGCAACTACTATTAATAAAAGAGCATGAATTGTCATCCAAACCAAACCAATAACCATTAAACCTGGGTTTTCAAAAGCCTGATTTAAATCCATTTTCATACCAATAGTTGCAACTAAAATGTAAATAAAAACACTGCCTAATTTACTTGCACCTGCACCTTCATAGTTTCTTGCTTTTGTAAATGATAAAACAATGGCTACAATTGTAGAAATACTAATCAACCAGAAGAAATCTGAATCTAAAAAAGAAAAGATATTTCGCCAAGTTTGTGATGACATTGAAGCAACAATATCCGAGAAAAAAGAACCTAAATAACCGGCTGCAAAATGCCCAAAACCAACGGTTCCGAATGCAATTGCTAACATGACCATTAAATCTGTTAAAGACGGATTTCTTTTTACTTTTTTAGTAAATTTTATCACTTTTTCTTTTAATTCATCAATGGCAGAATTATCTGCTTTTAACCATTTATTAATTTTTTCTTTTTTACCAATTCCTATTAATAAAACGGCCATCCAAATATTGGCAACAACAATATCAACAATTACCATTCCTCCATATTTTGCTGGGTTGTATTTGTAAATTTCTAACATGGCTGTTTGGTTTGCACCACCACCAATCCAACTTCCTGCAAGCGTAGAAAGTCCACGCCAAACAGCATCAAAATCAGATCCTCCAACTGTTTCTGGAGAAAAAATAGAAATCAGTAAAATAGCAATCGGGCCACCAATTATAATACCAACAGTTCCTGTAAAAAACATAATTAAAGCTTTAGAACCTAAGTTAAAAATAGCTTTTAAATCGATACTTAAAGTCATTAAAACCAATGCTGCCGGTAGTAAAAAACGACTGGCAACATAATATAGTTGAGAGCCATTTTTTACGACCTCGCCAGCTATATTTTTAGTTTCCCATTCTGGGGATATTATTCTAAAAGTTGTAAAAATGGCAGGAATAAAATAAGCCATAAATAAGCCCGGAACTATTTTATAGAACTTTGGCCAAAAACCATTTTCAAGACTTTCTGTATAAAAAACAAATCCTAAAGAAATCATTAAAACACCAAAAACGATGGCATCATTTGTAAATATTGGTTCACTCATTATATGTTGTAATTTTAGTTTGTTGGGTAAATTTTAGTTTCTTTGAATTGTGAAATTTGTATTTTTTCTACGGATGATTTGTACGTTAACCAATCAGAATTAAAAAATGAATTGGTATTTGTAACTGCTTTTGTAAACGCTTCTTTAAACTGATTTACTAATTGTGTTTCTGTAGCAGTTTGCGCTCCAAAACGCGAAGATACATACCAACTTGCAGTTCCAAAACGTTCATTAACGGTTACTTCTTTGTTTCTGGTAATTCCCTGTCTTTTATCAATTTTACCTAAAAACACATCTATTAAATTATCAATTTTTTTAATTATTTCTTTTGATGATTTTAGTTCTTCTTTATACTTCGTTTTATTATCTTTAGTTAATTGATTTTTTATTGCTTCCGCAGTATTTTTACTTTCAACTAATTGTTTTACAATGGCTGCCATTTTTTCTTGATACCCTTCAAGTTCTTTGCTAGCGTTGTATTTTTGATTGATAGCTTCCTCAGAAATTTGTAAACGAGGATCAAATGCTACTTTAATATCTTGCTCAGAAATAGCATCACCCAAAGTCATTTTTAAATGATAGGTTCCTGGTTTTACAGCAACTCCTCTAGGTTCATTTTTAGATTCTCTACTACTTCTAGATGCTCTATCAACACCTTTTTCTCTTAAATACCAAGTCGTTTTATGTATTCCACTTTCTTTAGGAGTTTTAAATTTTAAAGTTCTTATCAATCGTTCTCCATCAAAAATTTCTAGTTTTATAGAATCATTTTTAACGGTATTTTCTGTCTTATCAGAGTTTTCATCTGAATTTTCAACATTTTCATCAGCGCTTTTTTCCTCTTTTTTATCAATTTGAGGTATATTTATATAATAAGAAATAATTGCACCTGTTTTTCTATTTTCACCTTGATACATAGCGTCTGCACCAAATCTACTTCCTGTTGGTTGTTGAGAAGCTGCGTCATAAGCTGTTGGTGGCGTAAATACTTGTAATTTTTTAGAAAGCACATTGCCATTTGCAATGGCTCTTAACGGACGAATATCATCTAAAACCCATGCAGCTCTTCCAAAAGTTCCAATAATTAAATCATTTTCTCTTGGATGAATAACCAAGTCTTTAACAGGAACTGTAGGGAAGCTTTCCGTCCATTTAGTCCATTTTTCGCCAGCATTTATAGAAATATACAAACCATCATCAGTTCCTAAAAATAAAAGATTTGCATTTTCTGGATCTTCAATAATACACAAAGCATAACTTTGCACGTCATTTTCATCCACAATACGTTCCCA
>JANQTQ010000060.1 GCA_030731625.1 Polaribacter sp.
TCAAAACTCTCTGGATATTTAGTTGCTAAATATTTATGAAAAACATCGTGTCTTGCAGAAGTTAATCCATTAGAACCCATTCCTCCATTATATTCAGTTTCGTAACTTGCTTGTCCAAAAGACTCTAAACCAACAATTACGTCACCAGCTTTTATGTTTGCGTTATCAATAACTTCAGAACGTTTCATCCTTGCAGTTACTGTAGAATCTACAATAATTGTTCGCACTAAATCGCCAACGTCTGCTGTTTCTCCTCCAGTTGAATGAATGGTGACTCCAAAACCTTTTAAATCTTCAATAAGTTCTTCTGTTCCGTTGATAATTGCTGATAAAACTTCACCAGGAATTTTACTTTTGTTTCTTCCAATAGTTGAAGAAAGCATAATATTATCGGTAGCACCAACACATAAAAGATCATCAATATTCATGATTAATGCATCTTGCGCAATGCCTTTCCAAACAGAAATATCGCCAGTTTCTTTCCAATACATGTACGCTAAAGAAGATTTTGTACCTGCGCCATCTGCATGCATTATTAAACAATACTCTTCATCATTTGTTAAATAATCTGGCACAATTTTACAGAATGCTTTAGGAAATAAACCTTTATCTATATTCTTAATTGCATTGTGAACATCTTCTTTGGATGCAGAAACACCTCTTTGCGCGTATCTTTTAGAAACTTCTTGACTCATATCATTGTGTTGTGAGTTGCAAATTTAGTCTTTTGATTAAAAAAAAACGATAGAAATCTGTATGAATGTTAAAACACAAAGTCGCAAAGCTTAATTAAAGAAAACGCTCTGTTTTTAACAAAAAAAACCTGACAAGTTTTAAAACCTGTCAAGTTTGTAAATATCTATTCGTACATAAAAAGCACTAACTTTTTAGGTTTGCACTCTGCGCTAAGGATTGAGCGGTTTGTTTGAGCTCTCCCGCATTTTTTTATGCGGGAAGCGAGTAGCGAAAGCCTGTTAAAGCGCCCAAATAAAAAATTATATTGTAAATAATAATTCTCTGTATTTTGTTAAAGGCCACAAATTATCATCAACCATAGTTTCTAATTTATCACAATTGTAACGTATTTGCTCAAAAAACGGTATTACATTCTTACAATACATTTCTGCTGATTTAATTCCTGTGAATTTATTTGCTTTTCGGCGCTCATCAACCATTTTAAGGGTTAATGCATTGATTTCTGTAATATGATTTGAGATCGTCATAATTAATTCAATCTGTTCTTTTGCAATATTTTTATATTCCTCTCCAAAAATTTCTTTTAGATTTTTGGTGTTTTCTAATAAGGTATTTTGATAAATAATAGCGGTTGGTATTACGTGATTTCTAGAAAGATCTCCTAAAACTCTGCTCTCTATTTGTAATCGTTTTGTATATTCTTCAATGGCAATTTCAAAGCGAGCCTCTAATTCTACCTTATTCATTACGTCCATTTCCTCAAACAAATCAATTGCTTTTTTAGAAATTTTCACTTTTAAAGCCTCTGGTGTGGTTTTATTATTACTTAATCCACGTTTTTTAGCTTCTTTTTCCCAAGGTTTTCCATAACCATCTCCTTCAAAACGTATTTTTTTAGATTCTTTAATATATTCTCTTAACACATTAAATACCGCTTCATCCTTTTTTAAATTTTTAGTATCGATTAAATGATCTACTTCTATTTTAAATTCTTTTAATTGCTTGGCAACAATCGTATTTAAAACGGTCATTGGTTTTGCACAATTTGCCCAAGAACCTACCGCTCTAAACTCAAATTTATTTCCTGTAAATGCAAAAGGTGATGTTCTATTTCTATCTGTATTATCTAGTAAAATTTCAGGAATTTTACCAATAATATTTAATTTTAAATCGGTTTTTTCTTGCGGAGATAATTTTCCTTTTGTTACATTTTCTAACTCATCTAAAACATCTGACAATTGACTTCCAATAAACACAGACATAATTGCAGATGGCGCTTCACTTGAACCTAATCTACGATCATTACTTTCTGATGCTATTGAAGCTCGTAACAATTCTTCATATTCATACACCGCTTTAATTGTATTGATAAAAAAGGTTAAGAATTGCAAATTTTTCATAGGAGTTTTCCCAGGACTCAATAAATTAATTCCATCAGAAGTTGACAAAGACCAATTATTGTGTTTTGCAGAACCATTAATTCCTTCAAATGGTTTTTCGTGAAATAAAACTTTAAATCTATGACGTCTAGATACTTTTTGCATTACATCCATCAATAAAGAATTATGATCTACAGCCAAATTAACTTCTTCAAAAATTGGCGCTAATTCAAATTGATTTGGTGCCACTTCATTATGTCTTGTCTTCAACGGAATGCCTAACAACATACACTCTTGCTCTAAATCTTGCATAAAACTCATAGCTCGTGCCGGAATGCTGCCAAAATAATGATCATCTAATTGCTGACCTTTTGCAGGCGAATGCCCTAACAAAGTTCTACCTGTCAACAAAATATCTGGTCTAGAAAGTGCCAATGCATCATCAATTAAAAAATATTCTTGTTCCCAACCTAAAGTTGCATATACTTTTGATGCGTTTTTATCAAAATATCTACATACAGCAGTTGCATGAATATCAACAGCTTGCAAAGCTCTCAACAAAGGAGTTTTATTATCTAACGCCTCTCCTGTATATGCCACAAAAATTGTTGGGATACACAAGGTAGTCTCATAAATAAATGCAGGCGATGTTGGATCCCAAGCAGTATAACCTCTTGCTTCAAAAGTATTTCTGATTCCACCATTTGGAAAACTAGAAGCATCTGGTTCTTGTTGCACTAATTGCTCACCATCAAATTTTTCCATAGCCAAACCGCCATTTATTGATTCAAAAAAAGCATCGTGTTTTTCTGCCGTTGCACCTGTTAATGGCTGAAACCAATGTGTATAATGAGTAGCACCTTTTGAGATAGCCCAATCTTTCATACTCACTGCAACTTGGTCTGCAATTTTACGATCTATTTTAGTTCCTTTCTCAATGGCATTCATAACACTTTCATAAGCAGCCCTTGTAAGGTACTGTTGCATAGCGTATTTGTTAAAAACATTTTTACCGAACAACACCGATCTTTTTTCGTTTTCAACTATTTTTATAGTACTTCTATGTAATGTTTCTTGTAATGCAGCAAATCTAACCGTTGACATAATATGATTTTTTAACAGTATATTTTATTTTATAAACAAATATACCCCATAAAAATTAGGGATAAAATTATTTTTTAATGATTTCAAAAATTTTACCCCTATTTTTTTTGATATCTTACTAAAAAAATTGATTTTTGTGGTGTTAACATCACATACACAATTATTTATTATGGCAAAAATTAAATTAGAATACATTTGGTTAGACGGTTATTTTCCAACTCAAAACATGAGAAGTAAAACCAAAGTAGAAGAACATGACGATTTTCAAGGAACTGTTGAAGAGTTAGGAATGTGGTCTTTTGACGGATCATCTACTAGACAAGCTTCTGGTGGTGCTTCTGATTGTTTATTAAAACCTGTAGCTATCTATCCAGATCCTACAAGAATAAACGGTTATTTAGTAATGACTGAAGTTTTAAATGCTGACGGAACTCCTCATGCTTCTAACGGAAGAGCTACAATTGATGATGATGATAATGATTTCTGGTTTGGTTTTGAACAAGAATATTTTATCATGGATACTAAAACTCAATTACCTTTAGGTTTCCCAATTGGTGGTTATCCTGCTCCACAAGGTATGTACTACTGTTCTGTTGGTGGTAAAAATACTCATGGTAGAGATTTAGTTGAAAAACATGCTGATTTATGTATTGACGCTGGTTTAAACTTTGAAGGAATTAACCAAGAAGTAGCTTGTGGTCAATGGGAATTTCAATTATTTGCAAAAGGAGCAAAAATTGCAGGTGATGAAATCTGGATTGCGCGTTATTTATTAGACAGATTAACTGAACAATACGGTTATTATATTGATTACCATCCAAAACCTTTAGGAAAAGATATGGATTGGAATGGTTCTGGTATGCATGCCAATTTCTCAAATAGCGTTTTAAGAACTTGTGGAGATAAAGAAGTATACGGGAAAATTTGTGAAGCATTTAGACCAGTTGTAAAAGAGCATATTGCTGTTTATGGTGAGTTTAACGATCAACGTTTAACTGGTTTACATGAAACTGCTTCTATACATGATTTCTCTTGGGGTGTTTCTGATAGAGGAGCTTCAATTAGAATTCCAATTATTGCTGTTCAAAAAGGATGGAAAGGTTGGTTAGAAGATAGAAGACCAGCTTCAAACGGTGATCCTTATAAGATTGCAGGAAGAATTATTAAAACTGTAAAATCTGCTAATATTAGTTAGATTTTAAAAAATAATAAAATAGAAAACTCCGAAATCATACTGATTTCGGAGTTTTTTTTATGTAATATACTTTTACTTATTTCTTTTCTTCTGGCGGAAATCTAGAAACTATTTCTTTTACAAATTCGTTTATTCTAGCTTCTTTTTTTTCTCTATTTTGATTTTTCAAAGCACCAGTTCCAATTCCTTGCCAAACTAATTCTTTCTTATCTTTATCTATAAAATCAACAAATAAAGTTCCTTCGGTATATTGATCTACACTAATATTATTGTTCATACCATTAAACATCCAAGGATTCCATCCCCAACCAAAACCATAACCCATATTATTGTTTTGATTGATGTTTACTTTTTGTCTAGACTTTGTAAAAAAGCTCACTAAAAAATCAGGATTTTCAGATTTTGCAAATCCTTTTGCTAATAATTCTGATTCTATTGCTCTTAAAACACGTTTTTTATCTAAATCAGAAATTTCTGCTTTATCAATTCCAGGCTTATAAAAAGCAAACGTTTTATAACTCTTAAAATCAACTTTTGAGTCGTAATCTGTGGCAACTTTTATAGAGTTACAAGAAGTTAAAAAAGCTATACTAAATAAAAATAGAACGTATTTTTTCATAATAAATAATTTTAGGTTATTGAATTTATAAGTTTGTCATCAACTATGTTTGGTAACGTTACTTGCAAGTTTTTATTGGCTTTCATTGCCCTTTTAATTGCAAAAACTGCTTCTTTATTTCTTGCCCAACTTCTTCTTGAAATTCCGTTGTTTACATCCCAAAAAAGCATGGATTCCAAACGTTTTGACGCCTCTTTAGAACCATCAAGAAGCATGCCAAATCCACCATTAATAACCTCTCCCCAACCAACGCCGCCGCCATTATGAATGGAAACCCAAGTTGCTCCTCTAAAACTATCGCCAATTACATTCTGAATTGCCATATCCGCTGTAAATTTTGAACCATCATAAATATTTGATGTTTCTCTATAAGGCGAATCTGTACCTGAAACATCATGATGATCTCTACCTAAAACGACTGCTCCAATTTCACCTTTTTTGATTGCTTTATTAAATGCTTTTGCAATTTTAATTCTTCCTTCCGCATCGGCATATAAAATTCTTGCTTGCGAACCAACTACCAATTTATTTTCTTGTGCACCTTTTATCCACTGAATATTATCCGTCATTTGTTGCTGAATTTCTTTTGGGGAATTCTTTTTAATTTTTTCTAAAACTTGACATGCAATCTTATCAGTTTTCACCAAATCTTCTGACTTCCCAGAAGTACAAACCCATCGAAAGGGTCCAAAACCATAATCGAAACACATGGGACCCATAATATCCTGCACATAACTATTGTATGCGAAAGCTTCGTTACCATTTTTTAAATCACTCAAACTACAAAAATTTCCTTTTTCATCTTTGTAGACAGCTGCTCCTGCTCTACTCGCTTCCAATAAAAAAGCATTTCCGTAATCAAAAAAATAGGTTCCTTTTGCTGTATGTTTATTAATTGCAGCTGCGTGTCTTCTTAAAGTCTCTTGTACTTTTTCTTTAAATTTCTTCGGATTTTCTGCCATCATTTTATTAGCATCCTCAAAAGAAATATCTACAGGATAATACCCTCCAGCCCAAGGATTGTGCAATGA
>JANQTQ010000061.1 GCA_030731625.1 Polaribacter sp.
AATAGCGGTGCTATTTCAAAGGCGCAAATGTACAAAATAAAATAAAACAACTTATTAAAAATCAGGTTTTTGTTGCTTACCAAATGAATTACAAATCTTACTATAAATAATAAGACGGCAAAATAGCATAAAAAGGGTTTTTTTAAACCAGAATATTCGCTTAAAACGAGTGATATATACAATAAAAAGGAAACAGTATGTAAGTAATTAATTTTTGAAACCATAAAGAAGCGAACTTCTTTTTTTATTAAAAACAGGTAAAAAAGCAGGTGTTCTAATGTCCTTTTTACAATAAAATAAGATAATAGACCTAAAAAAAAAGGTACATAGGAGGCAAAACTCGCGCTATTTGTAGTTAAATAATATGTTTTTAAACTAAAAATTAGTAGCGATAACACAATTACATTGAATAAAAAGAGTACGATTTGAAAGGGATCAAAAAAACTTAAATTTTCTTCAGCTTCATTTTCAACAAAATGAACATTAAACAAACTTAAAACACTGCCTTTTAATCTATTTGCATCTAAGGTTTTTAATAAAACTACGCCAAATAATAGCAACAAAAACAATGCTGTTACCCAGCTATTACTTTCCGGTATTTTTTCGATTGCTTGCAAGAATTTTTTTTTAGAAATGATTAACACAAAATTAGTAATTAAAAAATGTATATTTGTGTACTTACCTGTATAATTTAACTATGTCAGACGCTTTAGTAATTATCCCTACTTATAACGAAAAAGAAAATATCGAAACCATTATTAGAGCTACTTTTAGTCAAAAAAAAGCGTTTCATGTTTTAGTTGTTGATGATAATTCTCCGGATGGAACTTCAGAAATTGTAAAAACTTTAATAACAGAATTTCCAAATCAGCTTTTTTTAGAAAAAAGAATTGGAAAAAGTGGTTTAGGTACGGCTTATATTCATGGTTTTAAATGGGCAATTGCAAAAAAATACAGTTATATTATAGAAATGGATGCCGATTTTTCTCACAATCCAAAAGATTTAATTCGTTTGTATAATGCTTGTCATAAAGATGGTGCAGATGTTTCTATAGGATCTAGATATTCTAAAGGTGTAAACGTGGTAAATTGGCCAATGAAAAGAGTTTTGCTCTCTTATTTTGCATCAAAATATGTACGTTTTGTAACTAGAATTCCTGTTTTTGATACCACAGCGGGTTTTGTTTGTTGGAAAACTAATGTGTTAGAAACCATCAACTTAGATAAGATTAGATTTGTTGGATATGCTTTTCAAATTGAAATGAAATTTAAAGCATGGAAACATAAATTTACCATAAAAGAAGTTTCAGTTATTTTTACGGATAGAACTTTAGGAACTTCAAAAATGAGTGGAAATATTGTGTACGAAGCACTTTTTGGAGTGATAAGAATGCGTTTAAAGGGCTTGCCAAAATAGATGATGAACCATTTTATCTCTATTAGACCTGCAATTCTTGATGACCTAGAAACCTTATTGCAATTTGAACAAGGCGTTATAGAAGCAGAAAGACCTTTAGATACTTTTTTAGCTAAAAGAGAATTGTATTATTATAATATTCCGGAGTTAATTACCAGTGAAAACTCACAATTATTGGTAGCTGTTTGCAATAACGAGCCTGTAGGTTCTGGTTATATTAGAATAGAAAATGCGAAACAGTATCATAAAAATCCTAAATTTGGTTATATAGGTTTTATCTTTGTAAAACCTAATTTTAGAGGTCAAAAAATTAGTAATCTAGTTATAGAGTCATTAAAAAATTGGGCAATAGAAAAAGACTTAAAAGAATTGAGATTAGATGTGTACAACACTAATTTTAATGCAATTAAAGCGTATGAACGTTTTGGGTTTGTAAAGAGTTTAGTTAATATGAGAATGGATATTTAAAAGAAAAAAATGAAATCAATCTTAATAAAAAACGCAACAATTGTTAATGAAAACAACACTTTTAAAGGTGATGTTTTGATTGAAAACGAAATGATAAAAGAAATTTCATCAGAAATAAAAGCTACAGAAAATGTAGAAATTATTGATGCTGAAGGCAAATTTTTAATTCCGGGTTTTATTGATGATCAAGTGCATTTTAGAGAACCAGGTTTAACACACAAAGCAAATATTGCTACAGAAAGTAGAGCTGCTGTTGCTGGCGGAATTACTACTTTTATAGAAATGCCAAACACAGTACCGCAAGCTACAACGCAAGCATTATTAGAAGATAAATTTACAATTGCAGCCAAATATTCGTATGCAAATTATTCTTTTATGTTTGGTGGAACGAATGATAATTTAGAAGAATTATTAAAAACAGATCCTAAAAAAGTAGCCGGAATTAAATTATTTTTAGGTTCATCTACAGGAAATATGTTGGTGGATAATGAAGAAATATTAGAAAAAATTTTCTCATCAACCAAAATGATTATTTCTGTGCATTGTGAAGACGAAGCAACCATCAGAAAAAATACACAAGAATTTATCGACAAATATGGCGAAGATATTCCTGTAAAATATCATCCAATAATTAGAAGCGAAGAAGCGTGTTATTTATCGTCTTCAAAAGCAATTGAATTAGCAAAAAAAACAGGAGCAAGGTTGCATGTTTTTCATCTTTCTACAGCAAAAGAAACCGAACTTTTTAGAAACGATATTCCTCTAGAAGAAAAACAAATTACAGCAGAAGTGTGTATTCATCATTTATGGTTTTCTGATAAAGATTACGCAGAAAAAGGAACACATATAAAATGGAATCCTGCTGTAAAAACAGAAAAAGACAGATTGGGTTTATGGGAAGCATTGTTAGATGACAGAATTGATGTTTTGGCAACAGATCATGCGCCTCACACTTTAGAAGAAAAAAGCAATATGTATACAAAAGCGCCAAGTGGTGGTCCGTTGGTGCAACATGCGGTAACGGCAATTTTAGAGAAAGTAAAAGAAGGCGTAATTTCTATTGAAAAAGCGGTTGAAAAAATGAGCCATAATCCGGCAAAATTATTTCAGATTGAAAAGCGAGGTTTTATAAAAGAAGGGTTTTATGCAGATTTAGTTTTAATTGATACCAACAAACCACAAACCGTTTCTAAAGAAAATATTTTATACAAATGTGGTTGGTCTCCTTTTGAAGGAACTACATTTTCATCAACCATAACACATACATTTGTAAACGGAAATTTAATGTATCATAATGGAATTTTTAATGATGAAATTAAAGGAAAACGCATCACTTTTAATAGATAAAATGAAAAATTTAAGCTACTTATTCGTTTTTCTTTTCTTGGTTTCATGTACAAGTAATACTATTTTAAAAGAGCCAGAAGATTTAATTCCTAAAGATACAATGCGTCTTTTAATTCAAGAAATGATGATTGCATCTTCGGCTAAATATGTTAAAAATAAAAACCTAGAAACGAAGATTGAATACATGTCTTTAGTCTATGATCAATTTAAAATTGATAGTGTTCGTTTTCAAACGAGCAATTTGTATTATATGTCTAAAATAGATGTGTATCAAGAAATTTTTGAAGATGCAAAAGCAAGTTTAGAAAAGCAAAAAAAAGTGTATGACGATAGAGTTACAAGGAAAGATTCTATTCGCAACGATTCGCTTAAAAAGCTTATGGATACTAAGAAAAGAATATCAATTCAAGATAGTTTAGATGTAACAACTAAAGAGGTTAAACTTGATATTTAGGATAATTTTTACAAATATCAATAATTGATTTTTCTATATTTTCAAATTTAAAATTTAAAGTATTTTGTATTTTTTCTGATGAATATTCAGAAATAGAATGGGCAGATTTTGCCGAATATTTACTAATTAAAGGTTCTTTTCCTGTAATTTTTGATATCAGCCAAGCAACCCGCCAAAAAATATTCGTTTGCCAAGGTTTTATTTTTATGGATGGTCTTTTTTTACCAAAACCATCCGCAATTAAGAAAAAGATTTCTTTAAATGATTTGTTTTCTGATACTAAAATAAAACGTTCGTTTTTTACGGTTGAATTCATCAGTAAAATCATTGGTTTTACAACGTCTTGCACAGAAACAAAACCGGTAACACCTTCTGTGTAAAATTGAAATCCGTTATAAACTTGCGAGAATAATTTACCTGAACCAGCATTCCAAAAACCGCTTCCTAAAATAACACCAGGATTAACAATTACAACATCAATGTCTTCTTGACTTGCACGCCAAACTTCCATTTCTGCACCAAATTTGGTTATAGAATAGCCACTATTATCCAGCTCTTTATTCCATTCGTCTTCTTCTGTAGTAATGTTCGAATTTAAAGAATTTCCAACAGCAGCAATAGAACTTACAAAACATAATTTATCAATTTTTGCATCAACACAAAGATTTACAATAATTGCGGTTCCGTGAATATTTACTTTGCGCATTTGTCTATAATCCTTCGGATTAAAAGAAATAAACGCCGCACAATGATACACATGTTTTACATCAAAAAAAGCAGGAATCATGGCAGGAACATCTGTAATATCAGCCAAAAACCATTCAATTTTATCGAATAAAGTTGTATCATCGGTATTATAAGAAAAGACATTTTTTACCTTTTCTAAAGACGAATCTGTTCTATAAATAGCTCTAATTGCATCATTTTGTAAACATAAATGATACAATAAATGCGAACCTACCAAACCTGTGCCTCCTGTAACTAAAATCATAGTGCTAATTTATGATTTTTTCATTGATAAGCTTATCTTTGCCGCGTTAAAAAGTAGTTATTTACACTTGTTTAACATTGTTAAATTCAACTTGTAGAAATTGATAAAAAAATGAGACAAGTATAGTTTAACAAACATTTTTTAAATTGAATTAATTATAGATTTATAATGACAAATTTTGTTGAAGAATTACGCTGGCGTGGATTATTGCATGATATTATGCCAGATACAGAAGAATATTTATTAGAAAATAAGACTGCAGGTTATATTGGTTTTGATCCAACGGCAGACTCGCTACATATTGGTAGTTTGGTGCAGATTTTTATTTTAAAACACTTTCAAAATGCAGGTCATAATCCTATTGCATTAATTGGTGGCGCAACGGGTATGGTTGGTGATCCTTCTGGAAAATCTGCAGAACGTAATTTGTTAGATGAAGCTACTTTAACTAAAAATATTGCCGGTGTTAGAGAAAATTTAGAACGTTTTTTAGATTTTGATGCATCCGTAGAAAACAAAGCCGAATTGGTAAATAATTACGATTGGATGAAAGATATTTCTTTAATCGATTTTGTAAGAGATACCGGAAAACATATTACTGTAAACTACATGATGGCTAAAGATTCTGTAAAGAAACGTTTGAGTTCTGAATCTTCTGAAGGCATGAGTTTTACCGAATTTACGTACCAATTATTTCAAGGGTACGATTTTTATCACTTGTACAAAGAAAAGAATTGTAAGTTGCAAATGGGTGGTTCTGATCAGTGGGGAAATATTACTACTGGTACAGAATTAATCCGTAGAAAAGCACAAGGAAAAGCCTACGCAATCACAGTTCCTTTGGTTACAAAAGCAGACGGAACAAAGTTTGGAAAAACAGAAGGTGGAAACGTTTGGTTAAATGCAGATAGAACATCGCCTTATAAATTTTATCAATATTGGTTAAATTCTTCGGATGAAGATGCAGAAAACTTTATTAAAAAGTTTACATTTTTAGACAAAGAAACGATAGAAAATTTAATTGCAGAACATTCAGAAAATCCGCATTTACGTTTATTACAAAAGAAATTAGGAGAAGAAGTTACTATTTTAACACATGGTGTTGAAGCCTACGAAAATGCTTTAAAAGCTTCTGATATTTTATTCGGAAAATCGATCGCTTCTGATTTAAAATCTTTAGACGAACAAACCTTTTTAGATGTGTTTGAAGGTGTGCCACAAGCAACTGTTTCTATGGCTGATATTGAAGAAGGCTTGGATATGATTGGTGCTTTGGCTGCAAAAACGAACTTTTTGAATTCTAATGGAGAAGCTAGAAGAGCATTAAAAGAAAATGCAATTTCTGT
>JANQTQ010000062.1 GCA_030731625.1 Polaribacter sp.
CTGCTTTTATTTTAAAATCTTTTACCAAATCAAAAATATCGGCAGAACCACCTAAATCTCTATAATCATCAGTAAATTTTTCTATAAAAATTTTATCAAATTGTTTAAAATCAACATTTAATTTTACAAAATCTTCTGCATTCATAGCAGTTTCAAAACCTAACTCTAAGTTTGCTCCTTCCACTCCTAATCGTTTTCCGTTCCATTGTTCTGCTCTTTGATCACGTTTTTGAACGTATAAAATCTCATTATAAGAATTTCCTTTTTCATCCGTTTGATTTTCAGAAAACAAAACTAAAACTGCATTTGGTTCTCTATACCCTGTTAAATAATAAAAATTTGGATCTTGATGAAAAACATAATCTACATCATTTGCTCTATTTCTAACTGGGTTTGCAAATACAACAGTAACAGAATTTGCTGGCAATTTTGCTCGTAAAACGTCACGTCTATTTTTATGAAACTCTTTGGATAAATAATCTGTTGGAGTTTGTGAAAATCCGTTTAACGATAAGGTTACAAGCGCAAATACTAAAAATTTTAGATGTTTCATTTTATAGGTTTTTGGGTAGTTTTATCAAATGTAGTATTATTTCTTTTTGAATAAAAAATATTAACAAATTATTAGTGATTGTTTATTGCTGTTTTTTCAATATTTTAGCTAAAATTTAAAGAAATCAATAAATGAAGAATATAGCACTACATTCAATTCACGAAAAATTAGGCGCAAAAATGGTTCCTTTTGCAGGTTTTAATATGCCTGTACAATATGAAGGCGTAACAGCAGAACATCTTACTGTTAGAGAATCTGTTGGCGTTTTTGATGTAAGTCATATGGGAGAGTTTTTAGTGAGTGGTGAAAATGCTTTAGCATTAATTCAAAAAGTTACTTCTAATGATGCTTCTAAATTAGCAATTGGTGATGCACAATACAGTTGTTTCCCAAATGAAGAAAACGGAATTGTAGATGATTTAATTTGTTATAAGATTAAAGAAAATCAATATTTATTAGTTGTAAATGCTGGGAATATTGAAAAAGATTGGAACTGGATTTCTAAATATAATGAGGAATTTAAAGCCGATTTAAAAGATTTATCAGAAGACTATTCTTTATTAGCCATTCAAGGACCAAAAGCTGTAGAAGCGATGCAATCTTTATCATCTTTAGATTTAGCAGACATCCCTTTTTACAAATTTAAAGTGGGTGATTTTGCTGGAATTGAAAATGTAATTATTTCTGCAACGGGTTATACTGGCTCTGGTGGATTTGAAATTTATTGTAAAAATTCTGAGGTTGTTCAAATTTGGAATAAAGTTTTTGAAGCTGGCGCTCCTTTTGGCATCAAACCAATTGGTTTAGCTGCAAGAGATACGTTGCGTTTAGAAATGGGGTATTGTTTGTATGGTAATGATATTGATGATACCACTTCGCCAATTGAAGCTGGTTTAGGTTGGATTACAAAATTTACAAAAGATTTTGTAAATGCTGATGCTTTGGCAAAACAAAAAGAACAAAAACCAGAAAGAAAATTAGTCGCTTTTGAGTTGGATGAACGAGGAATTCCAAGACATGGTTATGATATTGTTGATGGAAATGGAAACGTTATTGGAAACGTAACTTCTGGCACAATGAGTCCGTGTTTACAAAAAGGAATCGGAATGGGTTATGTGCCTAACTTGTTCTCTAAACTAGGAAGTAAAGTGTATATACAAGTTCGTAAAAATGCAATTCCCGCAACTGTGGTTAAATTGCCTTTTTATAAAGGATAAAACTTTAACTATAAATTACTATAAAACCTCATTTTCGAATCTTTGGAAATGAGGTTTCTTTGTTTAAAAACCTTATTTTTGCTATGAGAAACAGAGGTGAAATAAAACCTACTTAAAAACGACAAAAATTAGCTTTTTAAAGGCAGAATGGCGAAAATTAGCTTTTGCAAATTACGAAGTTGACCCAAGTATTTTAGCAGCATACGTGCCGCCCGGAACAGAACTCGATTTATACGAAGGTAAATGCTTTGTTAGCTTAATCGGTTTTCTGTTTTTGAATACTAAAATAATAGGAATCAGAGTTCCATTTCATGGTAAAGTAGAAGAAGTAAATCTTCGATTTTATGTAAAACGATTTGAAAACAATACTTGGAAACGCGGAGCTGTTTTTATAAAAGAAATTGTATCTAAACCTGCGCTAACTTTTGTTGCGAACACCATCTACAAAGAACATTATGAAACCATGCCCATGAAATATACTTGGGAAGAAAACACTGTAAATAGAAGTGTTGCTTATCATTGGAGAAAGAATAAAGTATGGCAATCTTTTAAAGTTACCGCTGCACTGGAAGCTACAAAAATTAATGAAAATAGTGAAACAGAATTTATTACAGAACATTATTGGGGGTATGCAAAAGTTAATGATACTATTACCAACGAATATCAAGTTACTCATCCAAGATGGGAACAATATAGAGTAGAAAGTTCTGAAATAATAGTAGATTTCGAACTGGTTTATGGAAAAGATTTTAAATTTTTAAATCACATTAAACCAACTTCTATTATGCTAATAGAAGGCTCAAAAATAACTATTGAAGGCAAAAAAACCATCAAAAAATAAACTTTATAGATACATTAAAATTAATATTATTTTTGCTGAAACAACATAATTTTAGTAACAAATTACACATAATAAAATGGCATATCTCAAACTATAGAGAGTGCCATTTTTAATTTTAAATAGGCTATTTTTACGCGCTGAAATAACTGCAAAATACACGTATGAATTGTTTATTAACAGGCGGAACAGGAATTGTTGGAAGTCATATTATTTTTGAATGGATGTATAAAGCTATTGTTGAAAAAACGGTAGATCATCTTTTTGTAATTATTAGAGATAATGAAAAAACGGCTCAGCAACGCTTAATCGCAATTTTACAAGATGTATCTCGACCAGATTTTTTAAATGATTTTACATTAGAAGCTTGTTTAGCAAAAATAACCGTAATTTCTAGTGATTTATCTACCATCGATAAAAAAACATTAGCTCAATTTAATTTTGATACCGTTATACACTGCGCTGGATCAACAAATTTATTAAATACCGTCGACTCTAAAGATAAAGTTCACACACAAAATTACCTTGTTACAAAGCTACTTTTAAATGAATTACCCCAATCAGTAACACGTTTTATTTACATTAGTACAGCGTATTCTTTTGGTATTCAAAATGAAAAAGTAAATGATTCTATAGAAAACTATGAGGTTACTCAATTTAGAAATCCGTATGAGCATTCTAAATATAAAAGTGAACAATATGTAAAAAAAACATGTATTTCAAAAAATATAGAGGCTCAAATTTTAAGACCTAGTATAATTTGTGGTAGATTAATAGACCAACCTTTTTACGAAACACCAAAGTTTGATGTGTTTTATTCTTGGGCAATCTTTTTAGATAAATACGCTACTAAATCAACTGACAATTTTAGAATTTGGATTGACAAAAAAAGTGGTTTAAATATTGTACCTGTAGATTTTGTTTCCAAAGCCATCTTGTATGCATTTTTAAATCCAGCAATAAAAGAATTGAATATTGTAAATCCAAAACAAATATTACACAAAAATTACGTTGGCGATGTGTTAAAATCTTTTGATATTCATACTTATGAATATGTATCCGAAAAACCAAAAAACTTAAATACTTTCGAGCTTTTGTATTATAAAAGTATTGGTGGTCTATTTGAAAACTATGTTTCAGTGCCAGATTTACAATATAAACCAGATTTAATTCTGAAGTTTATACATCAATTAAAACTAGATATTACCTTAGGTGTTCACGAAAATTTTATGAATTTAATCAATTATTCTGTTGAACAAAAATTTAGAAAAAGTTACTAATAATTACTTTTTGTAAAAAAAATATTTTATCCAAAAGAATCATAAATTATTCTACATTTAGCATATTATCTAAAATGAAAATTATTTAATTAAAACATGCACAAATGGTATAAAATTGACTTTTTTATGAAAGATAATTTTATAAATAAGAAAACTATATATTAAAAAAGACATTTTTATGGATTTAAATATTGAGCTTCCTTTTTTTACAAACCTACTTATTTTGTTGGTATCTGCTAAAGTATTTGGCGAAATTTTTGAACGTTTTAAACAACCCGCCATGATTGGTGAAATCTTAGCTGGTATTATTATTGGCCCAAGTTTATTAGGCTTAGTTCATTTAACAGAAAATATAAAAGTAATATCAGAATTAGGAATTTTTCTTTTAGTAATCCTTGCCGGACTTGAAATAAATATTGATGATATTCTTAAATCATTAAAAGGAAAAAGTTTAATTATTTCTATAATGGCTTTTTTTGTACCCTTATTATGTGGTTTTGCTGTTGGTTATTTCTTCGGATTAGAACTAATGACAACGATGTTTATTGGTCTTTGTATTGCAATTACAGCTTTACCTGTTAGTATTAGAATACTAATGGATTTAGGAAAATTAAACACCGAAGTTGGTCAGAAAATAATTTCTGTTGCCATTTTTGATGACGTTGCAGCACTTACTATTTTAGGAGTATTATTAAACATAAAAGACACTAACATGTCTTTTTCTGCTGTTGCAATTGTAGCAGTAATGTCGCTTTTAAAATTGATTGTTTTTATAGCTTTATTAGCGTTTAGTTATTATATGATTCGAAGACTTTCTAGAAAAGGAAATTTTTTAGAAACTACAATCGATAAATTCATTTTATTAGTAAAAGGTAAAGAAACTCTTTTTGCTGCTTTCTTCGCTTTTGTTTTACTATTCTCATCAGTTACAGAAGCCTTAGGATTTCATTTTATAATTGGTGCTTTTTTTGCAGCAATGTTATTAAGCGAATCAATTCTTGGTAAAGAGAATCTAAAGAATATCGAAAAAACTACAAGTAGTTTAGCAATGGGCTTTTTAGCACCGATATTTTTTGCAGGAATTGGACTAGAATTTAATATTTCATCAATTCATAATATCGAATTATTAATTTCAATTGTTTTGGTTTCTTACTTATCAAAAATTATTGGTGGCTATTTCGGAAGTAGATTTGCAGGCTTACATCACAAAGTTTCTCTAATTATGGGCTTCGGATTAAATGCTAGAGGTATTATGGAATTAGTAATTGCAAATATTGCTTTTAAAGCGGGTATCATTGATAATGAAATCTTTTCAATTTTAGTAATAATGGGGGTTTTAACTACTTTAACAACACCTATTATGTTAAAATGGGGTTTTAGTAAAATTAAAAAATGATGAATTTTTAGCACTAAATATCTACAAATAGTAATTCTTTGCTTTTAAACGATCAGCTGTTTCTTAAGCTAGAAATTAATTATCGATACTTTCTTCAAAAAGCAAACCTCCTTTATACATTCCTTTTAAAACAGGACGAATATCTCTACCTAAATCCGTTAAACGATATTCAACTCTTGGCGGTACTTCAGGAAAAACTGTTCTTTCAATTAAACCATCATCCTTTAGTTCCTTAAGTTGTTTCGTCATCATACGTTCACTAATATCTGGCAATAATCTTACCAATTCACTATATCTTTTATCTCCCTGATAAAGATGTAATATAATGGTTCCTTTTCTTTTTCCTTTTATCGTATTTATAAACGTATCTATGGGACAATAACTTTTTTTCATTTTTTTTTTGCTTTGATACGACTGTGAACAACAAATTAGCACAAAATGTTCGTATGTGCATCAATTGTAAGCCCTTGTATACCAGATTTATTTAATCGAAATTTGCTATAAAAATAAGTAAAACAAATAAAATATCAACTATGAATATACCATCAACATATAAAGCTTTTAGAGTAGAAGAAAATGAAGGAAGCTTTATTTCTTCAATTAAAGAAGTTCCTTTTACCCCTTTAGCTAAAGGCGAATTAATGATTAAAGTAGATTACAGCTCTTTAAACTATAAAGATGCTTTGTCTGCATCTGGAAATAAAGGT
>JANQTQ010000063.1:0-2271 GCA_030731625.1 Polaribacter sp.
CCTTATGTAAGAGAATTAGAAAAAGCAGAAATTCAAAATAATGTTTTACAAAATGAGCCACATTTAGCATTGTTTGTTTCTGATGAAAATATTTTAATTTTTTATGATAAAATAGCCGATTTAGCAAAAATAAATCTCACCAAAAACGGATTACTTTTCTTTGAAATTAATCAGTATTTAGGAAATGAAACTATAAAAATGTTAGCAGAAAAAGGTTTTAAAAACATCGAATTACGCAAGGATTTTTCTGGAAATGACAGAATGATAAAAGCTAGTTTGTAAAGTTTCAACTGTATGTAGCCATAAAAAAAGGTTTTTAGTAAAGAATAAATAATGCTTCATTTGTAATCTTTGTTAAATTAAGATTTCCACAATAATTTCTGTTATTCATAAGTGGGCACATTTTTTATATGTTTTAATAATCAATTTTTTTATTGAAATATTTAAACGAAATCGATTTCGTATTTTCAAAAAAAGAAATACTTTTGTAACAACTATAAATTATGAAACTCAACGATGTCAAAAAAATTAAATTACGAAGAAGAAGTTGCTTTACAAGCAAAAACAAGACGAGCTACCCTAAAATTTATAAATATTGTAAATGATTTGTGGTACGATAAATCTATAGAATTAGTTTTATTTAGAAATCCATTAGTAGACAAAAGAGTTAGCGAAGTTTTAAATTTAATTAATTACGCTAAAGAATTTGTAAATAAGCCAATTACAATTATCGATGCTTTAAATATTGCAAAAGCAATACAGAAGTTAGAGTTACCTTCCTCTAAATTAGATATTGGTAAATTAGCCTATGAATGTCACTTAAATCCAACGTCTTGTGAAGATAAAGTTGCCTTTGTATCAAAAAAATTAAAAAACGCTACCGAGTTTAAAGACATTACTCCTAAAGATGTTGTGCTTTATGGATTTGGAAGAATAGGACGTTTATTAGCCAGAGAATTAATGACCAAAATGGGGAAAGGTTCTCAACTTCGTTTACGAGCAATTGTTACACGTGGCGAAATTACACAAGCTGTTTTAGACAAAAGAGCTTCTTTATTAAGCGTAGATTCTGTTCATGGCGATTTTCTAGGAACTGTTCAAACAGATCTCGAAAACAAAGCATTAATTATAAACGGAACAACCGTTTTTATGATTGTTGCAAACAAACCAGAAGAGATCGATTATACAGCATATGCAATTAATGACGCATTAATAATTGATAATACGGGCGCTTTTAGAGATAATGTTGAGCTAAGCAGACATTTAAAATCTAAAGGAGCTAGTAAAGTTTTATTAACCGCACCAGGAAAAGGAATTCCAAATATTGTACATGGTGTAAATCATAAAAATTACAATCCAGATACAGTAGATATTTTTTCTGCAGCATCTTGCACAACCAATGCAATTACGCCAGTTTTAAAAGTTTTAGAAGATAATTTCGGAATTAAAAAAGGGCATTTAGAAACCATTCATGCCTATACAAACGATCAAAATTTGGTCGATAATATGCACAGTAAATCTAGAAGAGGACGAGCAGCGGCTTTAAATATGGTGATTACAGAAACTGGCGCTGGCGCAGCGGTTTCAAAAGCAATTCCGGCTTTAGCAGGTAAATTAACATCCAACGCAATTAGAGTTCCTGTGCCAAACGGATCTTTAGCAATTTTAAGTTTGCAATTACGAGTTCCTGTTTCTGTAGAAGCAGTAAATTCAATTATAAAAAAATATGCGCTAGAAGGCGATTTAGTAGAACAAATAAAATATTCATTAGATAAAGAGTTGGTCTCGTCAGATATTATTGGCACAACAGCGCCATCAATTTTTGATAGTACAGCAACCATTGCAGACAAAGAAACTATTGTAGTATATGTTTGGTATGACAACGAATACGGTTATTCTCATCAAGTAATGCGTTTAGCTAAACACATCGCAAAAGTTAGAAGATTTACGTATTATTAGTGAAACTCAACATTTTTTAAGTCCGTTTTTTTAAAGTCCAAAATTGTAAACTATTTTGGACTTTTTTTTTGTAGCTATTTCCAGCTTGGAATTTATCTTGAGCGCAGTCGAAAGACTATATCTTTTTTCTTGATTCTTAATCGGAATTGTGAGTTTACACGGTAATCTCAATATCTAAAATAATTTCACGAATCATAAAGTAAAAAAAAAGGATGCCGTTTCAATCTGGGCTAAGCTGTTTATCAACTTTTAGAATACTTTAAATAGTACTATTTTCTAAAGTTTTTTTTGGTAAGAAAATCAATAAAAAAA
>JANQTQ010000063.1:2281-5969 GCA_030731625.1 Polaribacter sp.
CCCTTCAAGTTTTAGAAAAAACTTAAAGGGTTAAAAAACATTTCCTCTTTCACTAAAAGGTTATAAAATATGTTTTAATTTTTTTTAAATATAGCATTATTCTTCTTCAAAAATTTCAATTTCGGCTTCAAATTCATCACTTAAAAATTCATCTCTACTCATCCAATATTCAGAAGTAATCATTTGATATATATTCTCGTTTTTATCTAGTTGCCAAATAACATCATTAGCTTCGTCAAATTCTTCTTCAGCACTTAATTGGTTTGCAAACAACCGTTTTATTAAATTACTAGCATCTAAGTTTTGGGTAATAGATTTTAAAACAATTTCTTTGGTAATTTCTTTATCAGCATTTTTTAAAGGTGTAATTTCAAAATCTACAATAGTTGCTTTTGTATTCGGAAACTTACCGTTAAAAGCTTTGTACAATAGCTGATTGATGTTAAATAACGTTTTATGTAAACCAATTACAGGATATTCTTCAGAAATTTTATCAACCAACATTTCATAAGAAATAGAATCTATTTGATTTTCATTTAAATGATCAGATAAGCTATAATCTAATAAAATAGCAGCGGCTTCATTTGGTTCTTTATCCGTTATTGCCATAAAAAGCAATTCTTTTAATTCTTTTATATCATTTACTCCATCATTCTCAAAATCAAATCTTTTTAAGAGTTCTTTAAAATCTTCTATTTTCCATGCATCAGAAAGTTCATCAACTGTAGAAATTTTATGTATTTTTATCGTGTATTTCATTAATACTTTACCATTTTTGTAGTACCTTAAATGTACAAATTTTTCTAATAATAAATGACAGTTCAAGAAAAAATTAATTTACTTAGAGATGAGTTAAACAAGCATAATTACAATTATTATGTTTTGGATAACGCAACAATATCAGATTTCGACTTCGATATCAAGCTTAAAGAGTTACAAAAATTAGAAGAAGAAAATCCAATTTTTTTTGATTCAAATTCGCCAACGCAAAGAGTAGGAGGAGCAATTACCAAAAATTTTGAAACGGTTGCACATATAAATAGAATGTATTCTTTAGATAATTCATATTCTAAAGAAGATTTGTTAGATTGGGAAAACAGAGTTCAAAAAGTATTAGGAACTTCGGATATTAAATACACTTGCGAATTAAAATTTGACGGAGCTTCTATAAATTTAACCTATGAAAACGGTCAGTTTATAAAAGCTGTTACTAGGGGAGATGGTTTTCAAGGAGATGATGTTTCTACAAATATTCGTACCATAAAATCAATTCCATTAAGTATAAAATCAGATTTCGTTTCTAATTTCGAAATGCGTGGAGAAATCATTTTACCTTTAGATGGCTTTATTAAAATGAACGAAGAACGTTTAGAAAATGGCGAAGAAGAATACAGAAATCCTAGAAATACCGCAAGCGGATCTTTAAAATTACAAGATAGTGCAGAAGTTGCAAAACGACCTTTAGATTGTTTGTTGTATCAAGTGGTAACATCAGAAAGAAAATATAAAACGCATTTTGAAAGTTTAGAAAACGCCAGAAAAGTAGGTTTTAAAGTTCCAGAAACAATTGCTTTGGCAAATTCTATCGATGAAGTTTTCGATTTTGTAAATCTTTGGGATTTAAAACGTCATGATTTACCTTATGAAACAGACGGAGTTGTTATTAAAGTAAACAATTTACAGCAACAAGAAGAGCTTGGTTATACAGCAAAAGCACCAAGATGGGCAATTGCTTACAAATTTAAAGCAGAGCAAGTTTCAACTATTTTAAACGAAATTACCTATCAAGTTGGTAGAACGGGTGCAATAACTCCGGTTGCAAATTTAGAACCTGTTCAATTGGCAGGAACTACTGTAAAACGGGCTTCTTTGCACAATGCAGATCAAATAGAAAAATTAGATATTAGAGTAGGAGATACCGTTTTTGTAGAAAAAGGAGGCGAAATTATTCCAAAAATAATTGCTGTCGATTTTACAAAACGTCCAGAAAACTCTATTCCAACAATTTACGCCACAAACTGTCCAGAATGTAATACGCAATTGATAAGAACAGAGGGTGATGCAAAACATTATTGTCCAAATCAGTTTGGTTGTGCTCCTCAAATTACAGGTAGAATTCAGCATTTCATTAGCAGAAAAGCGATGGATATTGAAGGTTTGGGAGGAGAAACGGTAGATTTATTGCGCAAAGAAGGTCTCATTCAAAACTATGCAGATTTGTACGATTTAAAAGTTGAGCAAGTAATTCCGTTAGAAAGAATGGCAGAAAAATCGGCTCAAAATATGATTGACGGAATAGAAAAATCAAAAAATATTCCGTTCGAAAAAGTGTTATTTGCACTTGGCATCCGTTTTGTGGGTGAAACGGTAGCAAAGAAATTAGCAAAACATTTTAAATCAATTGAACTTTTAATGGCAGCAGATTTTGAATCCTTAATTACTGTTGATGAAATTGGCGATAGAATTGCGCAAAGCATTGTCGATTTTTCTAATGATTTAGGAAACATTCAATTAATAAATCGATTAAAAGCCGCAGGAGTTCAATTAGAAGTTTCCGCAGAAAGTTTAGAAAATCAAACAAATAAACTAAACGGACAAGTTTTTGTGGTTTCTGGCGTTTTTCATCAAATGAGTAGAGAAGAACTTAAAAAAGCAATTGAAGATAATGGCGGTAAAGTAAGTTCATCAATTTCTAAAAAAACAAATTTTATTATTGCGGGCGATAATATGGGACCAAGTAAATTAACAAAAGCGCAAGATCTAGGCATCACAATAATTTCAGAACAAGATTTTATAGATAAAGTTCGTTAACTTTAGTTATAAATTTAAATCTTTTGTTTTATTAAACATCTTTTTAAAGTGTCAATAGTGCTCAATAAAAAATCAGAGTTGAAAAAATTTCTATACATATATATAGTATTAATTTCTATAACTACTTTTTCACAAGAAAGAGAAGTAGATTCCTTGCCTAAAAATATAGAAGATTACGTTTTTGTGCAGCCAGGAGATACATTAACCATACAATTAAATGAGTTTTCAATCTATCCAAAACAAAAATTTAGTTCAAAAGAAGATATTGCTTATTATTTATGGTTTCGTAAAAAAGTAATTAAAGTGTATCCGTATGCAAAATTAGCATCAGAAAGATTAGATACCTTAAATAATAGGTTAACTAAAATTAAATCTAAAAGTAAACGAAGTAAATATATTAAGTTAATTCAAGGGTATTTAGAAGGCGAATTTACAGATCAAATTAAAAAGATGACCAAAACAGAAGGTCGTATTTTAATAAAATTAATTCATCGCCAAACGGGTAAAACGGCCTATAACAATATCAAAGGGTTAAGAAGTGGTTGGAAAGCCTTTTGGTATAATACAACAGCAAACTTATTTAAACTTTCTTTAAAAGAAGAATACCTTCCAGAATCTGTAAATGAAGATTTTTTGATTGAGGATATTCTGCAGCGAGCATTTCAAGACGGAGTTTTAAATAGGCAAGTAGACAAGTTAAATTTCGATTATCCTAAAATTATTGCCGAGAGAAAAGCAGAAATTAATGTAGAAAAGTATAAGAAAATGTTTTCAAAACAACGCAAAAAGAATGCAAAGAAGCGTAAGAATTAATTTAGATAATTCTTCAGGGTGTTCCCTTTTTCAAGATTATTCACATGTATTAGCTATATAAAAA
>JANQTQ010000064.1 GCA_030731625.1 Polaribacter sp.
AAGCAGTAAGCAGTAAGCAGTAAGCAGTAAGCAGTAAGCAGTAAGCAGTAAGCAAAATTAAATTAAATTTTGAGTTTAGAATACCAAAAATATATTCCGTTAAAAGCAATTCCGTTTGTTCAATTTTTAATTGATGAGCATTCTTTTGATTTGTTTATTGTGAATCAAAGAGCTACAAAACACGGTGATTTTAGAAAATTACCAAACGGTCGATTTCAAATTACGGTAAACAATAACCTGAACAAATATCAATTTTTATTGACGTTAGTTCATGAAATTGCACATCACGTAACACATCAGAAATTTGGACGCGTGCAACCTCACGGCATAGAATGGAAAACTGTTTTTCAGCATTTAATGTTGCCTTTTGTAAATCCAGAAATTTATCCAAAGGAAATATTACCTTATTTGGCAAATTATCTAAAAAACCCAAAAGCAAGTACAGATGCTGACGTAAATTTATCTTTAGCTTTAAAAGGTTTTTCTGCCGATTCTGGAAAACATTTTATTTTCGACATTCCTTTTGGTAATTTATTTATTTTTAAAAACGCCATTTACAAAAGAGGAAATAAACGCAGAACAAGATTTGAATGTTTAGAAATGCAGACTAAAAAAGTGTATTTATTCAATCAAAATGTAGAAGTACAAATTTACAATCCTTAAATAATTTATATAAAAAAGAGGCTGTCTGAAAAGTCAAACAGCCTCTTTTTTTTTATCGCTCTCTTTTAATAAAAAGCGTATCTAAGTCCATTTCTTTTTGAAGCCAATTTCTTAACTCTCTTTCCTTAGTATTTACCAAGTTTTCAGATAATTTATAATTCCATTTTATCGTTGCCGTAGGAATGGTATCAATCTTTATAAAATCTTTGGACGATAAAACTTTTGCAAAACTAATTTGCTCAACGTCATTATATCGTATTTTGGTTTCTTTTGCTATTTTACTAAAAGCAATAACATTTTGATGTTTGTTTAATGCGTCTTGCTCAATTCTATTATTTAAGGAAGAAATTGTAGCCTGTAAATCTGTAATTTGAGTACGCATTTCTGTAATCATCTTTTTACTTTCTATCAATTCTTCTCTTTTATCTTTATAAGCGCTCGTTATTAAATCGTAACTTTTTGTATCGCTTCCTTTAATTCTAAGTTTAAAATGATTTAAATTAGGATACATCTTCTCATTTAAAAGTTCGTTATTCAAATCATTAACAGTTGCTTCTGTTATTTCATTTAAAAAATTTAAATCTAATTCGTTTTTTGCATAATCTATTTCCCAATCCATTAATTGCAATGAATTATTGTTTTTAATTTCATTTTTTAAAAACGTGCTAATTTGAGTGTCTATCTGACTTTTATTAAAAACATTGATAAATGTAAAAATTGCAGGCACCATTACCGCAACACCAACCACAGTTGCAATGATTGCATATCTTTTTCTTTTTGCTGCATTTGCATACTTATGCATAGGAAAACTTAACAGTTTCAAAACCAAAAATGTAGCCAATGCAATAAATATTGTATTAATCGTAAACAAATACATTGCTCCTCTAAAGTAGGTGAAATTACCTTTTGCTAAACCATAACCGGCTGTACACAAAGGCGGCATTAATGCAGTTGCTATAGCTACACCAAAAATAACAGAAGCAATCGTCCCTTTTTTAGTTCTTGCAACCATTAGAGCTAAACCACCAAAAAAAGCGATTAAAACATCTCTAACATCTGGACTTACTCTACCCAATAACTCTGAGTTATCTTCACTTAGCGGAAAAAAGTAAAAGAACAAAAAAGAAGCTATTAGACTTAAAACAATCATGGTTCCTAAATTTACCAATGATTTTCTTAGGGTGCTTATATCATTAATTGCAAAAGACATTCCAATACCAAGAATCGGCCCCATTAAAGGCGATATTAGCATCGCTCCAATAACTACAGCAGTAGAATTTGCGTTTAACCCTATTGATGCAACAAAAACAGCAAAAATAAGAATCCAAGCAGTAGCACCTTTAAAAGGAATATCTGCTTTTATAGCGTTTATTGTGGCTTCATGATCTGTATCGTGACGAAAATCTAAAAGTTCTATTAAAAAATTTTTGATGCTTAAAAAAAATCCTTTTGCATCCACCTTTACGTCGCTCTTAGATTGCTCTATAGAATCGTTTTTTTGATCGTTTTTTTCCATTTCAACTTAATTAGTAATATGTAAATATATAGAAATTGTAACAATTTAAGCTATAAAGAAACTTTGGAGCATAAAAAAACTCTGCAATGATTGCAGAGTTTTAATTTTGATTGTGACCGGGCTGGGGCTCGAACCCAGGACCATCTCCTTAAAAGGGAGATGCTCTACCAACTGAGCTACCAGGTCATCTTTTCTTTCTTAGCGGCTGCAAATATACACGTTTATTTTAATTAAACAAATATCTTTTCTATTTTTTTTCATTTAAATATGCTTCCCTTACTTTTTTAAATAAATTTGAAGAATACACAAAATCCACAACAGCCTCATTATCAGTTTTAAAAATCTCATTACTACTACCTTCCCATGCTTTTAAACCATTTTTTAAAAAAATAATTTTTTCTCCAATTTCCATCACAGAATTCATATCATGCGTATTAATTACGGTAGTAATATTATATTCGTCTGTAATTTCTTGAATTAAATTATCAATTACAATGGCTGTTTGTGGATCTAATCCAGAATTTGGTTCATCACAAAACAAATATTTTGGATTCATAACAATAGCCCTTGCAATTGCAACTCGTTTTTGCATTCCTCCTGATAATTCTGCTGGCAACTTTTTATTGGAGTTTTGTAGATTTACTCTATTCAAGGCAAAATTTACCCTGTCTAACATCTCTGAAGTCGTATTATCTGTAAACATTTTTAAAGGAAACATTACGTTTTCTTCTACTGTTTGAGAATCAAATAATGCACTTCCTTGAAAAACCATGCCTATTTCTTGCCTCCATTGTCTTTTTTGTTGAATGGTAAATTGGGTATTTATTCTGCCATCAAAAGAAATTGTACCTTCTTCTGGGGTATGCAACCCAATTAACGATTTTAAAAAAACGGTTTTTCCTGATCCACTCTGACCAATTATTAAGCTTGTTTTACCGGGATGAAAAGTTGTTGAAATTCCTTTTAACACTTTCACATCACCAAAACCTTTATGTAAATCTTTAACTATGATCATCTAGGTTAATAACATTTGGGTTAAAAAATAATTAGCTATTACTATTAAAATGGTTGTCCAAACAACCGCTTTAGTACTTGCTTTACCTACCGCAATAGAACCTCCTTTTACAAAATAGCCATGGTATGAAGGCACTGTTGCAATTAAAAAGGCAAAAACCAAGGTTTTTATCATTGCATATACCAACAAAAAAGGCTTAAAATCTGTTTGTAAACCAGCAATATAATCTTCGCCACTAAATAGGCCAGAAAGGACACCTGCAACCCATCCTCCAAAAATACCTAAGCACATTGCCAAAATTATTAAAAATGGATAAAATAAAACCGTTGCTAAAACTTTTGGAAGCACTAGATAATTTAACGAATTTATACCCATCACTTCTAAGGCATCAATTTGTTCTGTAACTCGCATAGCGCCAATACTAGATGTAATATAAGAACCAACTTTACCTGCTAAAATAATTGAACAGAATGTTGGTGCAAACTCTAAAATAATAGACCTTTTTGCGGCAAAACCAATTAAAGAATCTGGTATAAAAGGACTATCTAAATTTAATGCAGTTTGTAAAGAAATTACTCCACCAATAAAAAAAGAGATAAACATAATTATACCCAACGACTTTAAGCCAAGTTCTTCAATTTCTTTAAACAAGGCTTCATAAAAAACCCTAGTTCTCTGTGGTTTTTTAAAAACCTGAATAAGCATTAAAAAGTATTTACCTGTATGCTCTATGTAATTCATAGATTAAATTTTGTGCTAAAGTATTAAATTTACATCAATAGAGAGCGAAAACCATCCATCAAAAATAAAATTTAAGTACTTTTGATGTATTATATAAAGTATTATTAAACATGAAAAAACAGATTCTAATTTTCACTTTTTGTTCACTTCTTTTTACAGGATGTAAAGCGCAACAAATAAATCAAGAACTTAAACAAGAAAAACCAAAGCTTGTTATTGGTATTGTAATAGACCAAATGAGATATGATTATTTAACCAGATTTTCTGATAGATATAGTGACAATGGTTTTAAACGTTTATTAAACAATGGTTTTTCATTAGAAAATGCACATTATAATTACATACCAACTTATACTGCCGTTGGGCATACATCCATTTATACAGGAACTACACCTGATAATCACGGAATAATATCTAACGATTGGTACGATAAATTTTTAAAAAAATCTATTTATTGTGTAGATGATGCAAATTACAAAACTATTGGTAATGATAGCACTGCCGGAAAAAAATCTCCCGCAAGATTACAAACAACAACTATTACAGATCAATTGCATTTGGCGCAAAACATGAAAGGTAAAACAATTGGAATTGCACTAAAAGACAGATCTGCTATTTTGCCTGCTGGTCATACAGCAAATGGTGCATACTGGTTTGATGGTGGAAAAAATGGCCAATGGGTTTCCTCATCATTTTATATGGAAAACTTACCTAATTGGGTTTTAGATTTCAATAATTCTGCGAAGGCAGATACTTATTTAAATATGCCATGGACTACACTTTATGATATAAATTCGTACACAAATAGTATTGCCGATGAAAATATTTTTGAAGGAAAATTTACAGGAGAAACTACCACTTCTTTTCCTCACGATATCCCAAATTTAAGAGCAAAAAACGGCGATTTTGATATTATAAAAGAAATACCTGCTGGTAATTCTTTTACTGCAGATTTTATAAAAGCAGCCATTATTGGAGAAAATTTAGGAAAAGGTGACTACACAGATTTTTTAGCCGTTAGTTTTTCTTCTACCGATTATGTAGGGCATCAATTTGGACCCACATCTATAGAAATTGAGGATACTTATTTACGAATGGATAAAGATTTAGCCGATTTATTATCGTTTTTAGACCAACAAGTTGGACAAGATAAGTATACTGTTTTTTTAACCGCAGATCATGCAGCTGTTGATATTCCTGCTTATTTGCAATCTATAAAAATACCTGCCCACTATTTAAATTTTAGTAAGTTTAAATTAGCAGCTTTAGAGGTTACAAAAAAATATTTTAACTCCGTAGAGTTGATAGAAAATATTTCTAACTATCAAATATTTTTAGATAAAGATAAAATTGAATCTTTAGGTTTAGACAAAGATAAAGTAGCTGAAAGATTGGCTGAAGAAGTTATTAATTTTGAGGGAATTTATAAAGCTGTTACAGCCAAAACACTGCAAACAACTCGATTTAATGACGGTATTTTAAATTCCTTACAAAACGGATATAATCAAAAGTTTTCTGGAGATATAATGCTAATCCCTTACCCAGCAACTTTAACAGGTGGCAGAACAGGTACTTCTCATGGATCTGGTTATTCTTACGATACTCATATTCCGGTTATTTTTTATGGAAACGGAATTAAAAAAGGGGTTTCAAAAAAGAAATATGAAATTGTAGATATTGCTCCAACTATTTCAAATTTATTACAAATAGAAGCTCCAAATTCATCTACAGGAAAAATTATTGATGAAGCTTTAAAATAACAAATGATAAAAGCTTCAACTCATTATTTGTTTTTATTGATTCTACTAAGCTCCTTTATAGGGCAAAGTCAAATTACAGGTTTTAAAGCTAAATTCGATCTACCTGCGGTGGTTAAAGAAACCTCTGGTTTACTTTTTTTAGATGGTAAAATCATCACGCATAATGATAACGGAGATGAAGCTTATTTATATGAAATAGATAGTTTGTCTGGAATTCTTAACAGACGAATTACAGTAACAAATGCCACAAATGTTGATTGGGAAGATTTAGCTGATGATGAGACTTATATATACATTAGTGATACTGGAAACAATAAAGGAACAAGAAAAGACCTAAAAATTTACAGAATTTTAAAATCCGATTTTAAAAATGGGAACAGTGTTTCTGCAGATATAATTTCCTTTTATTATGAGGATCAAACAAATTTCACAAGCTCTGATAATCATAATTTTGATGCAGAAGCTCTAGTAGTTTATGAAAATAATTTTCTGCTTTTCACTAAAAACAGAGGCGATTTAAAAACCAATGTTTATAAATTTCCAATTTCAATTGGCAATCACAAAGCTGTTAAAGTTAGTACTGCTAATATTCAAGGTTTAATTACTGGCGCAACGGTACAAAATAGCAATTTTTTACTTTGTGGTATTAACGCTAGTTCAATTCCGTTTTTAGTGTATATCAGTTCTAATAGATCACCTGGAGATGATATTTTTAAATCTGGATTTAGCAAATACACCTTAACAAATGAATTGGGTATTGGCAATCAAGTAGAAGGAATTACAAGTTTTGATAATGCGAAATTTTATATTTCTAGAGAAGCTGTAAGCGAAAATAACATCTCATTAAAACAAAAACTTTTTGAATTTAGAGACGATAGAGCAATACTTTTGTTAGTAGAGAAAAATGATTTTGAGAATTTCAATATTTCTCCGAATCCAACTTTTGGAAACCTAACTATCCGAAGTAAAAAAACAATACAATCTGTTGATATCTATAATCCTTTAGGTAAAAAAGTAGTACGTTTTAATGCTCATCAAAAAGAAATAAATATTTCTCATCTTTCCAACGGAATTTATATTATAAAAATCTTGTTTGATGACAAAAAAAGTGTCATCAGAAAAATCATCAAACATTAAAATTAGAGCTTTCTTGATGTCTTTTTATCGCTTTCTTAGACAAAATAATACCTACAATTAAAGAAGCAAAAGCACCAATGACTGTTCCCGGAATAAAATTAATAAACAAAAAGAAATCATAAGCGCCGTGAAAAACTGTTGCAACGAATAGACCTAACAAATTTAACATTATTTTATTCTTAGAAAACTTAGCTTTCCCCATAAAATATCCCATTAAAATAGCAAAAGCTGCATGAGCGGGAACTGCCGTAAAAGCTCTTGTAATTCCTGTTTCAACTCCATGTTGAAAAACGTATAAAACATTTTCTAAAGCAGCAAATCCCATAGAAACCATAACAGCGTAAACGATACCATCAAAAGGCTCATTAAATTCCTTGTTTGTTTGTGCATAATATCTAACGATAAGATATTTAGAAAACTCCTCTACCAAAGCAACAACTATAAATGCTTTTATAAATTGATCTATAAAGCTGTTATCATTTGGTAATTGAAAAATAAAGCTAGCTACAATACTAAGCACAAAAGTGATTAAAACACTTGCAAATGCGCCTAAAAGAAAGTTTTTAAATAAAAAAGGAATCGGTTCTTTTTCAAATTTATCTTTAAAATAGATATATAAAACAATCACCATAACAGGTGCAACAGCAAGGAATATTAAATGCATTATAACAGTAACTTAATTAACTTTAGGTAAAAAAACTTCTGCCATCATGCAACGAGCACTTCCACCACCACAGGCTTCAATGGTAGCTAAAGAACTAGAAATTATTTTGCAATGTCTGTTTATTTGCGATTTTTGACTTTGCGTTAAACAATCATGAGCTGCTTGACTCATCACTAAAAAAAGTTCATCATTAGCCCCTTTTACTTGCAGCATATTACCTGCAAAATTATTTACTTGCTCTTCTGTAATATCAATTACTTGTTTTTTATCTTCTTTTAAATGTTTTAATATATTTTTACGTTCGCTTTTATCGTCTATAGAAGACAAACAAATTACAGCAAATGTTTCTGCAACACACATCATAACATTGGTATGATAAATTGCTTCTCTTTTATTTTCTACAGTTTGATAAGAAGTAAAAACTACTGGAGTATACTCAAATTCTTCACAAAATTCAATAAACAAATCCTCATCTGCTCTTGGAGATAAAGCACAATAAGCTTTTTTATTTTCACGATCTAAGATCATACTTCCTGTACCTTCTAAAAACACTTGTTCTTCTTCTGCAGATGTATAATCTATAATATTTTCGATTAGGAATCCATTTTTTTCTAATTCTACCAAAACATCTTCTCTTCTTTCTAAGCGTCTGTTTTCTGCAAACATTGGATACAGCGCAACAATACCTTCTTCATGAAAAGAAATCCAATTATTAGGAAAAATAGAATCTGGAGTATCAAATTCATTAGTATCTGAAACCACCACAACATTTACTCCAAAATTTCTTAATTTTTCTGCAAAAGCATCAAATTCTTGCTGTGCTTTTTGGTTGACAGTTGCCGGTAATAAGTCTTTTAATGTTTTTTGATAATAGTTATTTACCGCTGTTTGTTCGTTCATCCTAAAATTTATAGGACGTATCATTAAGATTGTATTTGTAGTTTGTAGCATATTACAGATTAAATGTAAAAACAAAATTATACTTTTTTTTACGGATTGTGATGCATTTAGATATCTATTTTTGTTTGCATCCCTGTTAGTGTCTTACAGCAATAATAATAAACCCGCCTTAGAAACAAATACAATTGCAGATGCTACTATAAAATAATTTAATATGTTTGGTTACTGCTTTTAGAAGAGCAGATTTAGCAAGTGTCTTGTCTAGCCCTTGTTCTTATGCCGTATTTGCAACTGCAAACGATGCTTTTCAAGCTTTATTAAACTCAAATTCGTCTCCGAATACATTGGCCGATGTGCCACAATTGCTACTTTAGATGCTGTTTTAAAATACCATTTTGTTGCCTGTTTAAATATGCTCGAGAATTAACGACCTAATTTTATTTATAGACGTAATTAATGCAGCTCTATTAGCATAAACACAAAAAAACTGAATAAAACAGCTTTTTTTGGTATTAATTAATCTCTAATTAAAGGTAAAGTAGAACATCTTAAAAGACCTTCTTGCTTTGCTATTTCTGCATAAGGAACTTCTTCTACTATAAAATTATTATTTCGTAACCAGTTATTTAATCTCGTAAAATTTTTCTCAGATATGATTACATTTTCCGAAATTGAAAAAACGTTACTATTCATGTTATACATTTCTTCTTTTGATATTTCAAATACATTCTCTTCTCCAAAATAATTTAATAACCAATTATATTCGCTTTCAATAAGAAATCCGTTTCTATGTAAAATTGCTTTATTTTTTCCTATTGGTTGAAAACAACAGTCTAAATGTAGTGCATTTTCTTTAGCATCAGTATTAGATTTTCTTAGTTCGAAAGGTTTCACAATTTTATTAGGAAACAATTCTTGTAATTTACTTACTGCTGCCATATTTGTGCGAGCAGTTATATAAGTTGCATAATCATCACCAGAATATGTACCTATAAAAATATATTCATTCCAAGGCATTACATCGCCTCCTTCTACATGACATTCTTTAGGTAAATTAATAATGTTTACTTTATCAATTTGATTAAGAACTGGCTCTATAGCTTGATATTCTTTTTCTCTGTCTGGTAAAATATTGGCTTTTATTAATTTATCATCTATAACAAAAGCAATATCTCTAGAAAATATTTGATTATAATTTTGTAAAATATTTGGTCTAAAAACAGTTACATTATATTTTTCAAAAACTTTAGCAACTGCTTCCATTTCTAAAATCATGTCTTCTTCTTTTGGGTAAGTTCCTTCTAAAACATGTAATAAACTTTTAGGGTCATAACAATCTTCCACACTTGGCGCTGGCCCGTTACTTTTTGCAGTTCCTAAAACAACTGCCCTTAATCTAGAAGTTTCATTTTTAATATTAAGTTGTAACATATTGCTAAATAGATAAAAAAGGCCTCATAAATTATGAAGCCTTTAAATTTTTAGTAAAAATAATACATTTTTTTATCTTTTCTCAATTTCCACGAAAGGTCTTTGAGTTTCACCTATATAAATTTGACGTGGTCTCCCTATTGGCTCTTTGTTCAATCTCATTTCTTTCCACTGAGCAATCCAACCTGGTAAACGTCCTAAAGCAAACATTACTGTAAACATTTCTACAGGAATACCCATTGCTCTGTATATAATTCCTGAATAAAAATCTACGTTTGGATATAATTTTCTTTCTACAAAATAAGGATCACTTAAAGCTTCTTTTTCTAAAGCTCTAGCGATATTTAAAATTGGATCATCTACACCTAAATCATTTAACACTTCATCTGCAGTTGCTTTGATAATTTTTGCTCTTGGATCAAAGTTTTTATAAACTCTATGTCCAAAACCCATTAATCTAAAAGGGTCATTTTTATCTTTCGCTTTTGCCATATATTTAGCCGTATCGCCTCCATCAGCCTGAATTGCCTCTAACATTTCTAATACTGCTTGATTAGCTCCACCATGAAGTGGCCCCCAAAGTGCAGAAATACCAGCAGATAAAGAAGCAAATAAACCAGCGTGTGAAGAACCTACAATTCTAACAGTAGAAGTAGAACAATTTTGTTCATGATCTGCATGTAAAATTAATAATTTATGTAAAGCATTCTTAATAATAGGATTTACTTCAAAATCTTCATTAGGCTTCTTAAACATCATGTACATTAAATTCTCTATATAACCTAAAGTATTTCTACCATAATTTAAGTGCATCCCTTTTTTCTTCCTCATTGTCCATGCAACCAAAACAGGAAATTTTGCCATGATTCTTACAATAGAAGCATACATTTCTTCTTTTGAATCAACATTGACTGATGATGGATTAAACGCTGTTAGTGCACTAGTTAAAGAAGATAGCACTCCCATTGGATGTGCATTTCTAGGAAAAGCTTCAATAATTTTCCTTACATCATCATCAACAATAGCATGAGATCTAATATCTGTATGAAATTTATCTAACTCTTCTTGAGTTGGTAAATTACCAAATATTAGAGCATAAGATACTTCTAAAAAATCAGCTTTTTCAGCTAACTCCTCAATAGGATATCCTCTATATCGTAAAACACCTTTTTCACCATCTAAAAAAGTAATAGCACTTTCACAAGAACCAGAATTTTTATATCCTGGATCTATAGTTATAATTCCATTTGTAACATCTCTTAAGTTTTTAATATCAATGGCTACCTCATTTTCTGTTCCCTTTATTAAAGGAAATTCGTATGAATTATCTCCAACTTGCAATTTAGCTATATCTGACATTTATGATCTTTTTTTTAATTTAATATCTATTTCACGAAGATATCATTTTTTATATAATATTAAAAGACTATAGATATAGATTTTTAAAATTTTTACATAGTTAAATATTATCCAATTCTAAACAAAAAGAGCCTCATATAAATATGAGGCTCTTATAATAATTATAATATATTCTATAATATCTTAAATGCTTTCTCTTTAGGGAAATAAGCAGTTTCGCCTAATTCTTCTTCAATACGTAGTAATTGATTGTATTTAGCCATTCTATCTGAACGAGATGCTGAACCAGTTTTAATTTGACCACAATTTAAAGCAACAGCTAAATCTGCAATAGTATTATCTTCTGTTTCACCAGATCTATGAGACATTACAGAAGTATAACCAGCATTTTTAGCCATATTAACTGCAGCAATAGTTTCCGATAAAGTACCAATTTGATTAACTTTAATTAAAATAGAATTTGCTATTCCATTTTCTATACCTCTAGATAAACGCTCAACGTTTGTTACAAATAAATCATCCCCTACTAATTGAACTTTATCTCCAATTTTTTCAGTTAAATATTTCCAACCTTCCCAATCATTTTCATCCATACCATCTTCGATAGAAATAATAGGATATTTTTCAGATAACTCAGCTAAATAATCAGCTTGTTCTTTACTAGTTCTTATTTTTCCTGTTTCACCCTCAAACTTGGTATAGTCATATTTACCGTCCACATAAAATTCTGCAGCTGCACAATCTAAAGCGATTTTAATTTCTTCACCGAAAACATAACCTGCATTTTTAACAGCTAAAGCTATAGTTTCAATAGCATCTTCAGTACCATCTAAAGTTGGTGCAAAACCTCCTTCATCACCTACTGCGGTAGATAAATTTCTATCATGTAAAACTTTCTTTAAATTATGGAAAATTTCAGAACCCATTTGCATTGCTTTAGAAAAAGTTTCTGCTTTAACAGGCATTACCATAAATTCTTGAAATGCTATAGGAGCATCAGAATGAGAACCACCGTTAATGATATTCATCATTGGTACAGGTAATGTATTTGCAGAAACACCTCCTACATATCTGTATAACGGCATACCTAACTCATTAGCTGCTGCTTTAGCAACTGCTAAAGAAACTCCTAAAATAGCATTAGCACCAAGATTAGATTTATTTGGCGTACCATCTAAAGCTATCATTAATTTATCTATGGCATTTTGTTCAAAAACAGAAACACCTAAAAGTTCTTCAGCAATAATTTCATTTACATTTTTTACTGCTTTTAAAACTCCTTTACCCATGTAATCCTTACCACCATCACGTAACTCAACAGCTTCATGTTCTCCAGTTGAAGCTCCTGACGGAACTGCAGCTCTACCTAATACTCCATTCTCTGTTGTTACATCTACTTCTACTGTAGGATTTCCTCTTGAATCAAAAATTTGACGTGCATGAACACTAATAATTATACTCATTATATTGATGTTTGTTTAATTAATTTAATATTTATTTTTCTGATGCTAAATTACGAAATGTATAAAGGATTTAATAATTTGTACTTAATTAATTACGAAAACGTTTGCTAAAATAAAAAAATAAGTCAAAAAAAAAACCCACTCAATAAATTGAGTGGGAAAATTGCTATGAAAAAGAATGTGATTTTTACATCACGATTCAAAAGTAAACAATATTATTTGTTAATCAATCAAGAAAATGTTAAAATACAATTTAGTATAGACGAGTAACATTAAAGTTACGACAAAACATTTCTTCCTTGTTCTATATTAGAAATAAATTGATCAAATAAATACTCTGAATCATGAGGACCGGGACTCGCTTCAGGATGATATTGAACAGAAAAAACATTTTTATTTTTCATTCTAATACCTGCTACGGTATGATCATTTAAATGTACGTGAGTTATTTCTATATCTTCATTTGCCTCTGCTTCATCTCTATTGATGGCAAATCCATGATTTTGAGAAGTAATTTCACCTTTTCCTGTAAGTAAATTCTTAACAGGGTGATTTATCCCCCTATGCCCATTATGCATTTTATAAGTAGAAATTCCGTTTGCTAAAGCAATTACTTGATGTCCTAAACAAATACCAAATAAAGGTAAATTTCTTTTTATAATTTCCTTCGCAACTTCTTGAGCACCTATTAAAGGTTCTGGATCTCCAGGTCCATTAGATATAAAATAACCATCAGGTTTAAAAGATTCTAACTCTTCAAAAGTTGAGTCAAATGGAAATACTTTTACATAAGCACCTCTTTTTACAAAATTTCTTAGGATATTCTTTTTAATTCCGATATCTAAAGCTGAAATTTTGATAGATGAATTTTCATCACCCACAAAATAAGGATCTTTGGTAGAAACTTTAGAAGCTAATTCTAAACCTTCCATACTTGGTACTTCAGATAGTAAACTTTTTAAATTATCAATATTTTCTACATCGGTAGAAATAATTGCGTTCATTGCCCCATTGTCTCTAATATATGCAACCAAGGCTCTTGTATCTACATCAGAAATAGCTACTAAATTATGTTCTTTAAACCAATCTTTTAGATTACCGTCCGAATCTACTCTTGAATGAGTAAAACTAAAATTTCTACATATTAATCCAGAAATTTTAATTCCATCAGACTCTACTTCTTCATTATTAACTCCATAATTCCCAATATGAGCATTCGTTGTTACCATTAATTGCCCAAAATAAGATGGGTCTGTAAAAATTTCCTGATAACCAGTCATCCCAGTATTAAAACAAATTTCTCCAGTAGCTGTTCCTTCTATTCCAACAGATTTACCATAAAAAATTGTTCCGTCTGCTAATAAAACTAATGCTTTTTTACGTGTTTGATATTTCATTGATTCGTGTTGTTGTTAGTGATGCAAAAATATAAAAAAAGGGATAAACTTTACGTTTATCCCTTTGATATGATTTAAAAAATATTCATTTCTTATTCTTCAGATTTTCCTTCTGTTGCCGTTCCTTCTACTTGAGTATCATCTGCTTTTTTGCTTCTTCCTCTACGTGTAGTTTTCTTAGCTTTCGTTCTACCATTGCCATCGGTGCATTATCCCCTTGACGATTTCCTAATTTTATAATACGAAGATAACCTCCTGGTCTATCAGCAACTTTTACAGCAATTTCTTTAAACAACTCTGTAACAGCATACTTATCTCTTAAACTAGAAAAAACAAGACGTCTATTGTGTGTTGTATCTTCTTTAGATTTAGTAATAATTGGCTCTGCAAAAACTCTTAATGCTTTTGCTTTAGCAACAGTAGTATTAATACGCTTGTGTTCTATTAAAGAACAAGTCATATTAGCTAACATAGCTTTTCTATGTGCCGTTTTTCTACCTAAATGATTGAATTTTTTTCCGTGTCTCATGACTGTGTTTTATACTTCCATCTTGCATCTACTCATTTTGAGGAGCAAAATATGAAAGATTAATCTCTATCTAATTTGTATTTTGTTAAATCCATTCCAAAGTTCAACCCTTTAACAATAACTAATTCTTCTAGTTCTGTTAATGATTTTTTACCGAAATTACGGAACTTCATTAAATCGCTTTTATTAAAAGAAACTAAATCTCCTAATGTATCTACTTCTGCTGCTTTTAAACAATTTAAAGCTCTTACAGATAAATCCATATCGATTAATCTAGTTTTTAATAATTGACGCATGTGTAATGACTCTTCATCATACGTTTCTGTTTGTGCAATTTCATCTGCCTCTAAAGTGATACGCTCGTCAGAGAATAACATAAAGTGGTGAATTAAAATTTTTGCAGCTTCAGTTAACGCTTCTTTAGGATTAATTGATCCATCAGTATCGATATCGAAAACTAACTTTTCATAATCCGTTTTTTGTTCTACACGAAAATTTTCGATTGCATATTTTACATTTTTAATAGGCGTGTAAATAGAATCTGTGAAGATTGTTCCAATTGGTGCAGAAGCTTTCTTATTTTCTTCAGCAGGAACAAATCCTCTACCTTTTTCTATAGTAATCTCAGCGTTTAACTTCACAGATTTATCCATGTTACAAATCACTAAATCTGGATTCAATACTTGAAAGCCAGAGATAAATTTCTGTAAATCTCCTGCAGTAAACTGCTCTTGACCAGATAATGAAATAGAAACAGTTTCTCTATCCGTTTCATCTATTTGTTTCTTAAAACGAACTTGTTTTAAGTTTAAAATAATTTCTGTAACGTCTTCTACAACACCAGGAACCGTAGAAAACTCATGTTCTACTCCATCAACTCTTAATGATGTTATTGCAAACCCTTCTAAAGAAGATAAAAGTACTCTTCTTAAAGCATTTCCTACCGTTAAACCAAATCCTGGTTCTAAAGGTCTGAATTCAAATCTACCAGAAAAATCTGTAGATTCAATCATTATTACTTTATCAGGTTTTTGAAAATTTAAAATTGCCATTTTCTTCGTTTTAATTGTTATTCAGTTGCGCGGTTTATAAGTATGAAGAAATACTTATAAACCCTTTGGCTGAATCTCAATGTGATTAATTTATTACTTAGAATATAATTCTACGATTAATTGCTCTTTGATGTTTTCTGGAATTTGTAATCTTTCTGGTACTTTAACAAAAGTTCCAGTTTTAGTATCAACATTCCAAGTTAACCACTCAAATACATTGCTGTTAGATGCTAATGCATTATCGATAGCTTGTAAAGATTTAGATTTCTCTCTCACTGCAACAACATCTCCTTCTTGTAAACTATAAGATGGTATGTTTACGATTTCTCCGTTCACAGTAATATGTCTATGAGAAACTAGTTGACGCGCCCCACTTCTAGAGTTTGAAACTCCCATTCTGTAAATAACATTATCTAAACGAGATTCACATAATTGTAATAAAATTTCACCAGTAATTCCAGAAGCTGCTTGTGCTTTCTTAAACAAATTACTAAACTGACGCTCTAAAATACCGTAAGTATATTTAGCTTTTTGCTTCTCCATTAATTGAGTTGCATATTCAGATTTCTTACCTCTTCTTCTTGCATTTCCATGCTGTCCTGGTGGGTAATTTCTTTTTTCAAAGTTTTTATCTTCTCCAAAGATTGCTTCGCCAAATTTACGAGCTATTTTAGTTTTTGGTCCTGTATATCTTGCCATTTCGTTTTTGTTATAGATAGGGATTATGAATTAAGGCTTTCTCCTTCGATAATCTTAAAATCCTATCTTGTTAAAATATAATTTTGTTTGAAATATAAATACTGAAAATAAATCAGTTTATACTCTTCTTCTTTTAGGTGGACGACATCCATTATGAGGAATTGGAGTAACATCAATAATTTCTGATACTTCAATACCTGCATTATGTATAGATCTAATAGCAGATTCTCTACCATTACCTGGACCTTTTACATAAACTTTAACTTTACGTAATCCTGCTTCTTTAGCAACGTTTGCGCAATCTTCTGCTGCTAATTGAGCCGCATATGGAGTATTCTTTTTAGAACCTCTAAAACCCATTTTACCTGCAGATGACCATGAAATAACATCACCTTTTTTATTTGTTAAAGAAATAATGATATTGTTGAAAGATGCAGTTACATGCGCCTCTCCAACAGCGTCAATTATTACTTTACGTTTTTTTGAACTTGCTTTTGCCATAATTTTTAAGTTTTAGTAATTTAGTTTTCTAACTTTATAGTTTATAACTACTATTAGATCTTTATTACTTTATCTAACTTTATTTTTTCTTGTTAGCTACAGTTTTTCTCTTACCTTTTCTTGTACGAGAATTATTCTTAGTTCTTTGTCCTCTTAAAGGAAGACCAAGTCTATGACGAATACCTCTTTGACAACCAATATCCATCAAACGTTTGATGTTTATTTGAATCTCAGAACGTAATTCACCTTCTATAGTGAATGTACCCACTTGCTCTCTAATTGCAGCAATTTGATCATCTGTCCAATCTTGAACTTTAATGCTCTCATTTACTTCTGCTTTAGCTAAAACTTCTTTTGCTCTACTATTTCCTACACCAAAGATATAAGTTAAAGCAATAACGCCTCTTTTGTTCTTTGGAATATCTATACCTGCTATTCTTGCCATTACCCTTGTCTTTGTTTAAATCTAGGATTTTGTTTATTGATTACGTATAATCTACCTTTTCTACGAACTATTTTGCAGTCCGCACTTCTTTTTTTAACTGATGCTCTAACTTTCATCTGTTCTATATTTTGTTTTAATATCTGTAAGTAATTCTTGCCTTTGATAAATCGTATGGGCTCATTTCTAGTTTTACCTTATCTCCTGGTAATAATTTAATATAATGCATACGCATTTTACCCGAAATATGAGCTGTTACAATATGTCCATTTTCTAATTCTACACGAAACATTGCATTTGATAATGCTTCTGTAATTGTTCCGTCTTGTTGAATAGCTGATTGTTTAGCCATATTATTTTATCGATTTTCTATTACTATTTCCTGTTTTCATTAAACCATCATAATGACGATTTAATAAATAGGAATTTATCTGCTGCAAAGTGTCGATTGCAACTCCTACCATAATTATCAAAGATGTACCACCATAAAACATTGCCCAACTTTGTTGTACACCAAATTGAACTACAATTGTTGGTAATATAGATAATGCAGCTAAAAATAACGATCCTGGGAACGTAATTCTAGATAAAACACTATCTAATCTATCCGCTGTATCCTTACCTGGTCTAATTCCTGGTATAAAACCACCACTTCTCTTTAAATCGTCAGCCATTTTATTCGTTGGAATAGTAATAGCTGTATAAAAATAACTAAAGATGATAATTAATAATGCAAAAATAACATTGTAACCTAAACCATGCATATCTTGTAAGCTAGACATAAATGGAAATCTTTGAGCTAAAGCAACTGGTAAAAACATAATTGCTTGTGCAAAAATAATAGGCATAACACCTGCCGCATTTAATTTCAAAGGAATGTAATCTCTTGAACCTGCAACATTTTGAACACTCCCTGCAACCGTTCTTCTAGCATATTGCACTGCAATTTTTCGAACAGCAGTAACTAATAATACAGTTAATAAAATCACTACAAACCAAACAATCATTTCAATTAAAACCATCATTAATCCTCCAGCTCCAGCATTTGTTGTTTTAGCGACAAACTCTTGTAAAAAAGCCGCAGGAAAATTAGCGATAATACCTACAGTAATTAATAATGAAATACCATTACCAACTCCTTTATCAGTAATACGCTCACCTAACCACATTGCAAAAATTGTACCTGCAGTTAAAATGATAATTGATGAAACCCAAAAAGTAGCACCACTTACTAAAAAAGCTTCTGGTCCTAAACCAAACTGAGTTTTAATAGCGGTAATATACGTTGGTGCTTGTACTAACGTAATACCAATGGTTAACCATCTCGTTATTTGTGTAATTTTTTTACGTCCACTTTCTCCATCTTTTTGTAATTTTTGCAAATAAGGAACCGCAATTCCCATAAGCTGTACCACAATAGATGCAGAAATATATGGCATAATACCAAGTGCCATTACTGACGCTCTAGCAAATGCTCCTCCTGTAAATGCATTTAATAAACCTAAAAGTCCACCTGAAGTACTCTCTTTTAAAGCTGCTAACTGTAATGGGTCAATTCCAGGTAATGGAACCGACGCCATAAAGCGGTATACAGCAATTAAACCGATCGTAAGAAGAATTTTATTTTTCAATTCCTCTATGCTAAAAATGTCTTTTAATCTATTTATAAAACTCATCATTTACAATTTCTTATAAAGTAACAACTTCACCTCCAGCAGCTTCAATAGCCGCTTTTGCTGTTGCTGTAAATTTATGTACAGTTATATTTAATTTAGATTTTAATTCTCCACCACCTAGTATTTTTACTAACTCGTTTTTTCCTGCTAAACCAATAGCAACTAAAATTTCTAAATTAACTGTATCTGTTATCTTCCCATCATCAACTAAAGATTGTAATTTATCTAAATTGATACCTTGGTATTCCTTACGGTTTATATTTGTGAAACCAAATTTTGGCACACGTCTTTGAAGTGGCATTTGCCCACCTTCAAAACCGATTTTTCTAGAATAACCTGAACGAGATTTTTGTCCTTTATGTCCTCTAGTAGCAGTACCACCATGACCAGAACCCTCTCCACGTGCAATTCTTTTTCCCTTTTTAACGGAACCTTCTGCGGGTGTTAAATTATGTAAACTCATTTTTCTAAATATCTTATTTAATTTCCTCGAAAGAAACTAAGTGTTTAACTGTATTTACCATACCTACTATTGACGGAGTTGCCTCGTGTACAACAGTTTGATTCATTTTACGTAAACCTAATGCTTCTAAAGTTCTTTTTTGACTCTGTAGACGCCCGATTTGACTTTTTACTTGTGTAACTTTAATTTTTGTCATCGTTCTTAGATTTATCCGTTAAATACTTTCTCTAAAGAAATTCCTCTTTGCTTAGCTATTGAAGCTGCACTACGTAATTGTAATAAAGCGTTAAAAGTTGCTTTAACAACATTATGAGGATTAGAAGATCCTTGAGATTTTGATAATACATCATGAATACCTACAGACTCTAGTACATGCCTAACAGCACCACCAGCAATAACTCCAGTACCATGAGATGCTGGTTTAAGGAACACTTTTGCTCCACCAAACTTCCCTTTTTGTTCATGAGGTAAAGTTGCTTCTAAAATTGGTATTCTTACTAAATTTTTCTTAGCATCTTCAATTGCTTTAGCAATTGCAGAAGAAACATCTTTAGACTTCCCTAATCCATGTCCAACAACTCCGTTTCCATCACCTACTACAACAATTGCAGAGAATCCAAATGCTCTACCACCTTTAGTAACTTTAGTAACACGTTGTACTCCTACTAATCTATCTACAAGCTCTAGTCCACTTGGTTTAACTCTTTCTACGTTTTTATAACCTTGCATAATTTCTTAAAATTTTAAACCAGATTCTCTTGCAGCATCAGCTAATACTTTAACTCTACCGTGATATAAATATCCGTTTCTATCAAAAGAAACCATTTCAACTCCAGCTTTAGTAGCTCTTTCTGCGATTGCTTTACCAACGGCAGCTGCTGCCTCAACCTTAGTTTCAGCTTTTATTTCTTTATCTCTAGATGAAGCTGAAGCTAATGTAACTCCATTTTCATCGTCTACTAGTTGTGCGTAAATTTCTTTGTTACTTCTATAAACCGATAATCTTGGTTTAGTAGCAGTCCCAGAAATAATTTTTCTAATTCTACGCTTAATTCTAGCTCTTCTTTGTAGCTTTGATAATGCCATATTGCTATATATTATGCAGATTTACCTGCTTTTCTTCTTAATAATTCACCAACAAACTTAACTCCTTTTCCTTTGTAAGGCTCCGGAGCTCTGAAAGAACGAATCTTAGCAGCAATTTGACCAACCAACTGTTTGTCAAATGAAGATAATTTAATGATTGGGTTTTTCCCTTTCTCAGATACTGTTTCAACTTTAACTTCAGGAGCTAATTCTAAAACTATATTATGAGAGTAACCTAAAGCTAAATCTAACTTTTGACCTTGACTTGATGCTCTATAACCAACACCAACCAATTCTAAATCTTTAGTCCAACCTTTACTTACACCTTCAATCATATTACTGACTAAAGCTCTCATTAAACCATGTTGTGCTTTATGGTCTTTACTTTCTGATGCTCTATCAAAAGTGATAATACCATCTTCTATAACAATTGAAATACCATCAGAAATAGTTTGAGATAACTCTCCTAAACTACCTTTTACTGTAATAACATTGTCTTTTATGTTTACATCTACACCTTGTGAAATGCTAACGGGATTTTTTCCTATTCTACTCATTTCTTATAGATTAATAAACATAACATAAAACTTCTCCTCCAACATTCTCTTGACGTGCTTTTTTATTTGTCATTACACCTTTAGATGTAGAAACAATAGCAATTCCTAGTCCGTTCAATACTCTTGGCATCTCTGTAGAGCCAACATATTTACGCAAACCAGGTGTACTGATACGTTGAATTTTTCTAATTACTGACTCTTTTGTTTCTCTGTCATATTTTAAAGCTATTTTGATAGTTCCTTGAACTTTATCATCATTAAATTGATAGCTTAAAATATATCCTTGATCAAACAAAATTTTAGTCATTTCCTTCTTCAAATTTGAAGCTGGAATTTCCACTACTCTGTGCCCTGCTGCGATTGCATTTCTTACTCTAGTAAGAAAATCCGCGATTGGATCTGTATACATATTTATTTATATTGCGATTACGGTTTTCAATTACCTCTATTTTTCCTACAGATTAATCTGTGATAATCGAACCTATAATCAGTTAAAATTCTAATACTCAAAAAAAATAGAGCGTGCAAAGATACACATTCTATTTTTAATATTACTCTTTATTTAAGATTTCTACCAAGATGCTTTTTTAACACCTGGAATCAATCCTTGATTTGCCATTTCACGAAACGTTACACGAGAAAGACCAAACTGACGCATATATCCTTTTGGACGTCCAGTTAGTTTACATCTATTATGTAATCTTATTGGTGATGCATTTTTTGGTAATTTTTGCAATGCTTCATAATCTCCAGCTTCTTTTAAAGCTTTTCTTTTTTCAGCATATTTTGCAACTACACGTTCTCTTTTGCGCTCACGCGCTTTCATTGATTCTTTAGCCATTTCTTAATTTTTTTTGAATGGTAAACCTAATT
>JANQTQ010000065.1 GCA_030731625.1 Polaribacter sp.
TAAAAAAAATACTGCAAAAAATTCAGGGTTGAGATATAAAATATTAGCTGCTATTTTAATACTGCTTGCTGGTGGTTTGGTTTTGTTACCAAAATATCAAAAAAGCGAAGGTATACCAGCAACACAATTACTCAGTAATATCATCAGTTTAGAAAGATATGTTTCTACAGATCAAATTGCAGATAAAATAATTAGTCAGGATCCTTCTTTTATTTTAATTGATGTTCGTGATGAAAAAAGTTATGCTACGTATACGCTTCCGAATGCCATCAATATTCCATTAAAAAAATTACTCGATAAAGAGTTTGAGTCTTTTTTAAATCAAGATCAATTTGATGTGGTCTTTTTTTCTGATGATTATTTTTATGCAGATCAAGCTTGGGCCCTTTGCAACCGCTTAAAATACAAAAATTTACACGTTTTAAAAGGTGGAATTAATGAATGGTTTACTACTATAATCAATCCAACAGAACCTATAGAAAATATGCCTTTAGAAGCTTTTGAATTATATGCAACAAGAAAAGCTGCCAGTATGTTTTTTGGTGTAATGTATCCAGATCAGTTAAAAACGGATACAACTAATAAGATTGTTCCTAAAAAAATAGTGCCCGTTAAAAAGAAAAAGAAAACTGCAGAAGGTGGTTGCTAATTTTATAAAATTTAACCATTTATACTTCGGTAAAAAATAGCATGAAAGATTTAAAAAACAGAAAATACTCATGAAAGAATTAGAAAAAACAAAACGAATATCCATCGTTTCGATACTTTTTATATTAGCAGTTTTAATAGGACTTTTCACTTATAAAAGACCTAAAAACACGTATGCATTTACTACTAAAAGCACGCTCGAAAAATTATCTAATGATAACTATTTTATCTCCCTAAATGATACGAGTACTCAAAATAATGTGTTAATTGATGTTAGAAATGCCTACGAATTTGAAAAAGGTCATTTATACAATGCTATAAATATCAACACACCAGATCTTTTAAATGATGAGAATTTAGAGCTACTAAAAGAATATAAAAACACAAACATAACAGTAGTTCTTTATGGCAATAATCCGCAAGAAATTAATTTACCTTTTCTGTTGCTTTATCAATTAGGCTATGATAATATTAAACTTTTACCTATTGAAATAACCTATCATCAAAACAAATTAATCACAAAAAAATATGATGTAGAAACATCAAAAACTAATATTAAAGACTTTATAAATCAATCTATTAAAAACGCAGATTCTGATGCTATAATTCCGAATGCAAATCCTATTAAAAAAACCATTGTAGTTAGACAAAAAAAGAAGAAAAAGGCAGAAGGTGGTTGTTAAATTTACACCTATTTTACTAAAACTATCTTTTGAAAACTACTTTTTGGAGCTTCGCAAAGCGAACATTCATAACTTTCTGGTAAACTATTAAAAACAGTTTCTGGAGCAATATTTTGTGTTACATCTCCAAAATTTTCATCATAAATTGTGAAACAATCTTGACACTGAAATACTTCTAATTCTGTAGTTTCTTTCTTTTTTTCAAACTCTTTTTCTATTTCACCCTCATTACCTAATTGATCAAAATACAACTGACTTAATTCCATTAATAAACCAGGTAATTCTACTTTATCAACATCTTGCACATGCATAATATATTGCCTTGTATTTGGGTCGAAGTTTTTAGCGTACAATAAATTATACGTGTCTCTAGTTTTAAAATTCCCAATCATTTCTGGTTGCTTGTTTTTTTCAACTACGATGGATGTAAAATAATAAGAAGCTTTATTGTAATCTGTAATTCCGAATGTTAAACCATACGTACTAATATCATTTTGATCAAAATTAGACACTAAATATTTTTTAAGATTTAAAGCATCTTTATTAGCAACGGGTAAATGCCAATTTAACTCCAACATAGAATGTCGAACGTTGATACCTCTTTTTCCTAAAAATTTTTCCCAAATTAGTTTAGATTCTATCGGAATTCCTTTTACAATAAAAGATTTCCACGGAGTGATAGAAATCTTACCAATTTTGTTTTCAAAACACAATTCGCACATTTCTTTCAAGAAAGAAATATCATATTTATTATTTCTCCAATACAAACCCAACCAATATTTATCCATCCCAATTTTGTTCATTCCTTCAAAGTAAGGAAAGGGATAAAAAGGAACTTTTAAAGGTTTATCTACCGTTCTGTTATTTGTATCCACCGCATCACTTACCAATTCAAATATAGTTTCTATGGTTTCTGGCTCTTCTTGAAGAATGTTTTCAATAGCTGTTTCAACTTTATCTAAATCCCAGCTATAAATTAACGCAGGATACATTTGTGTTTTTTTCCAATCTGGAAGCCTTACATACAAATACCAATAATCTTCTTGTTCTGAAGCAATAAAATTAACATGTCCGGTAAACAAAGGTACCAAGCGCTGTTTTGGATCTGCTATATTTATTTTTAATTTAGATTTTGACCGAAATTGTTCTAAAATATACAAGTATTTATCACCTGTTAACCATGAAGTACTTGAAAAAATATCTGCACTCACATAAGACGAAACAATATTTTCTACACCAATTTCATGTGCAGCAACAACTTTCAATTTTTCAAATTGAGCTAATTCTTCTTGATTTACATTTTTAGGCAACAAAATGTCTTGCCTAGACCCAAAAGAAATCGTTTTTAAACCCAAACTTTCTACAGATTCGCAAATGTATTTTAGCTCACCAGGAGACAAAACACCACCTTTCACTATAATTCTATTTAATTGCTTGCTCATACCGTAACTTTTGCATTGTTTAAAATTTCTCTTATCTCTGTTTTACAACTCCCACAACCTAAACCTGCACCTGTTAAATTACATAGTTTTGTAAAATTTGTACATCCTTTTGAGATTGCCTCTTCAAGATTTCCTTCACCAACCTGACTGCAAGAACAAACTAATTTACCCAAAACAGGTGTATCATTGGATGCTCCTCTTAATAAAGCATTTCGCTTATCAGACAATTCGATTTTGCTTTCTATCATGGTTTTGAATTCTGCAAACTCATTTTTATCGCCCATTAATACTGCACCAATTAACAAATCATCTTTAACAATACATTTTTTATAATACCGTTTAGAAATGTCTGTAAAAATAATTTCCTCGTAACTTGAATCATTTTCTGGAACCGTAATTTCACCAATACTACACAGGTTTAAATCATTAAATTTTAAAATATTCATTAACACAGAGCCATCATAAGCTTCGCTAATATCGCCTGCAATAAAGTTGGCTAAAACACCCGCTTGCTCTTCTGCTGCAGAAGTTATTCCAAATAATTGATTGTTAAATTCTGCAATTTCTCCAATGGCAAAAATCGCCGGGTCTGAAGACTGTAAATGCTGGTTTACTTTTACGCCACGACCGCAAACAATACCGTTCTTTTTAGCAATTTCAATATTTGGTCTTGTTCCAATTGCGTACACAATTGCATTTGCTTTTAAATATTTACCACTTTTAAGGTTGATGGTTAATTCGCCCGAATCTTCATCATCAAAAACGGTACTTACTTCATTATCAAAATAAATTTGGATACCTCTTTCTTGAACATCCAAAGACAATAATTTACTTGAAATTTTATCTAATTGACGTTCCATTAATCTTGACGCACGTTGTATAATTGTAATTTTTACATTTTTGTGCTTCATTGCAGCCGCCAATTCTAAACCTAACAAACCTCCACCAACGATTACAACGTGCTGTTCTTCTGGAGGTAAACCTGTGTTTTCTAAGTATTTTTTAAACTTATCGGCATCATTTTTATTACGCATTGTAAACCTACCAGGTAAATCTATTTGCACATCTTTAGGAATAAACGCTCTACTTCCTGTTGCTAAAATTAGCTTATCAAACGTATGTGTTTCTCCTTTAGAGTCTGTAACGGTTTTATTTTCTTTATCAATCTTATCAATAAATGTTTCAGAATGAATTTTAATATTTAATTTATCTAATTCCTTCTTTTTAATTTTTAATAATTGTTCCCAAGAAAGTTCTTCTGTAATATATTCTGGCAACAAAACACGGTTGTAAAACAAGTTTGATTCTTTAGAAAAAACATGAATTTCATCTACCTCATTATTATCTCTATAATTCTGTAAAAAACGAAAAGCGGCTGCACCTGCTCCTACTACTATGATTTTTTCTTTAGGTTTCTTGTATTTTGAAACTGCAACAGAAGTAAATTTAAAATCTGGTTCTTTAGATATTGGATCTACTCTTGTATGTGTTAAATTATTAGCTCTATTTAAGGTATTTTGCAATACTTTACCCCAATGCATCGGTAAAAAAACCACTCCTTTTTTAATAGCATCTGTAATTTTTGCGCGCACTCTTACCACGCCATTTTCGCTTTTTATTTCTGTAAGATCTCCGTCTTTAATGTTTTTCAAAAATGCATCAACAAGATTTATTTCTAAAACAGGTTTTGGATAATGAGTTTTTAATCTTGAAACTTTTCCTGTTTTAGTCATGGTGTGCCACTGATCTCTAACACGACCCGTTGTTAAAATAAGCGGAAACGCTTCGGTAGTTTGTAAGGATGTATTTTCTATTGATGACGGAATATTGAAAATTGCTTTTTGTGATGGTGTATAAAATTTTTTATCCGCAAAAAGACGCGGCGTTCCTTTACTTCTGTATTCATTAACTGGCCATTGAAAAGTCCCTTCGGATTTTAATCTTTCATAATTTAAAAAAGAAATATCAATATTTGTATCTTTTGTCATCGCAGCATATTCATCATAAATTTCTTCTGCACTATTAAAATTGAAACCTCTAAAACCCATTCTTTGCGCAAAATCACAGAAAATTTCTACATCTGGTTTGGCTTCTCCTGGAGCATCTATTTCTTTAGGTAGATAAGAAATTCTTCTTTCAGAATTTGTCATGGTACCTTCTTTTTCTAACCAAGCTGCAGCAGGCAACACCAAATCTGCATATTGTAAAGTATCTGCTTTGTGCGAAATTTCTTGCACCACCACAAACTTAGAATTTGCCATGGCTTTTTCTATTTGATGAGAGTTTGGCATACTCACCAACGGATTTGTACACGCAATCCAAATTGCTTTTAATTTTCCGCTTTCTAAAGCATCAAACATTTCTGTAGCTGTTAATCCTGGTTTTGGCGATATTTTATCAACTCCCCAAAATTCTGCTACTTCTCTTCTATGTTCTTCGTTATTTAAATCTTTGTGAACCGCTAATAAATTCGCCATTCCGCCAACTTCTCTACCACCCATAGCGTTTGGCTGACCTGTTAAAGAAAATGGCCCAGCGCCGGGTTTACCAACTTGACCGGTAATTAATGATAAATTTAAAAGTGATGTATTTTTATCTGTACCAATGGCACTTTGATTTAAACCCATTGCCCACATACTGATAAATCCTTTAGAAAGACCAATCATTTTTGCAGCATTTTTGATGTCTTTTTCTGGAACTCCACAAATTTTTGATGCCGTACTTAGCGTTGTTGCCAAAAGCACTTTCTTATATTCGTCAAAACCTTGGGTATGGTTTTTTATAAAATCATCATCAAGTAATTTGCTTTTATACAAACATCTACCAATGGCATTTTGCAAAATTACGTCTGTACCTGGTATTAATTGTAAATGTAAATCTGCAAAATTTGCAGAATCTGTTTTTCTTGGATCAATGACAATAATTTTTACATTCGGATTTTCTTCTTTGTGTTTTTCTATCCTTCTAAACAAAATAGGATGACACCAAGCAGGATTTGCACCCGTAATTAAAAAACAATCTGCCAACTCAATATCTTCATAAGAAACTGGCACACTGTCTTCTCCAAATGTTTTTTTGTAACCAACTACAGCAGAACTCATGCATAAACGTGAATTGGTATCTATATTATTGGTTCCTAAAAATCCTTTAGTTAATTTATTAGCAATGTAATATTCTTCTGTTAAACTCTGTCCGGAAACGTAAAATGCAACTGAATCTGGACCATGTTTTTTTATGATTGATTTAAAAACATTGGCAGCTCTATCTAATGCCGTGTCCCAAGAAACACGTTCTCTAGGATGAGAACGAGACCATCTCATTTCTGGATATAAAATTCTATCAGAAGTATCATTGGCAACATAATGCAAATTCATTCCTTTAGAACATAACATCCCTTTATTTACAGGATGATCTTTATCACCTTCAACAGAAACCTTATTATTAATGTCTTTTTTTACGATAATTCCACAGCCAACTCCACAATATGAACAGGTTGTTTTAATTTCATTTTTAATCATTTAGACAGAGATTTTACACTAAATTCGACATTAATTTTTTAATAACAATCGATTGATTTTATTATTCTGAATACACTAAAAAAAGGTACTTAGAACTTATATATCAATAAAAATAACAAGTAAAAATTAGCTTTTTACGTTTACAGGAATTAATTCTGATTGCACTTTCGTTGCAAAATTAGGAGCCTCTTCTTTTTCTTCTTCGGTAGAAAATTTAATTGCTAAAGCAACAACACCAGCTACAACAACCACAATACCAATTAATAAATACCCACTAGAAACAGCGCTTGAAGATGCTATAGATTGTGCAGATTTTATAACCTCATCACTTAAACCTTCATTGGCAACAATTGCTGCTTTTTCTGCGACTGCAGATTTAGATTTTAACAACATTGCTGCTAAAAACGCACCTACATTTCCTCCTGCTCCAACAATTCCAGAAACAGATCCTATTGCTTTTTTATTGATAAAAGGAACTACAGAAAACGTTGCTCCTTCTGCCATTTGGACACTTAAACTAAATAATATCAACAAAATAACTCCTAAAACCAAACTTGTTGCGCCTGAGAAAAATATCAGCATTACACCTTGTAATGTCAAGATAAAAGACAAGAATAAAACACGGCCTCTTAATCCTTTTAATTTCCCGAATTTATCACCAAAGAAACCACCCAAAGTTCTTGCAAAAATGTTCATCAAAGCAAAAGACAATACAATGTTACCTGCAGTTACTCTCTCTAATTGAAAGGTATTTTGAAGGTAATCGTCCATGGTTCCATAAACAGTAAGTTCAATCCCAAAACTTGCTGCATACACAACAAATAAAATCCAAACTCTATAATCTTTTAAGACTTCTAAAAAACCTATTTGATCTTTTTTAGTTGTTGGCATTTCACCAATTTCTTGTAGTTCATTAAAATTTCCTTTTGGCGTATCTGTTGTAAACTTGAAATACACAATTCCCATTACAAAACAAACAACACCGGCAATGACCATAGAATATCTCCAAGCCTCACCGTCTGCAACACCAAAAGCAACCACTGCTGCTGCTATTATTGGCATTCCTAATCTATTTGCTCCACCACCTAAATTTCCCCAACCTGCAGAAGTTGCATTTGCCGTACCTACAATATTTGGTGCAAACATTAAAGAAGTATGTACTTGCGTAATTACAAATGAAGCCCCAATAAAACCAATAAATAATCTACAAACTAAAAATTGTGTTGGCGTTTGTACCAATCCACATAAAATCACAGGAATTGCGCCTAACATTAACAACCAAGTATAACATAATCTTGGGCCGTATTTATCACATAATTTACCAATTAACAAACGTGCAAAAACAGTTCCTGAAACTGCTAAAATAATGGAGTTCCATTTTTGATCTGGCGTTAAACCTAAATCTTTTACAACATCTGGCATAAAAGGCACAATACCAAACCATGCAAAAAAGCACAAAAAGAATGATATAGAAGTTATCCAGAATGTACGAGTTGAAACATTCTTAAAATCGAATAAACTTAATTTTGTTGATTTTTCTTGAGCTAAATTCATCATAATACCTGTTTTTATGATACAAAAATACGTATAATTACTTAGTTTTATATTAAAAAATACGTATTTATTAAGTATTATGGAATTGATAATTACGTAGTAATGAATTTAAGAATTTGATGAAATTGGAGTAAAAAAATAATTTTTATTGAAAATAACTTTAAAGAGAGTTGTTGCACATAAAGTTATTACACGAAGAAACACTAAAGTTCACGGAGATTTGATATACAATGTTTTTTTCTTTGCGCACTTTGCTATTTATGATTACACTGATAAATTTAAATTTATGAAACTTAAATCAACTGATACTCTTTTGCTTTTTGTGTTAATTCTTGAAGGTTTTTAGCATCTAGCTTTTTCATTAAATTAAAACGATGCACTTCTGCTGTACGTTTACTAATTGAAAGTTCTTCTGCTATGTCTTTATTATTCTTTAACTCTAAAACTAATACCAAAATCTGCTTTTCTCTTTTGGTTAATTTAAAAGGAGTATCTTTAATTTTATTTTTAGAGCTCACAATTTTATTGGTGTTTCCGTTTACAAAATTGTTCATTATTATAGAAGAAACATCACCCGTAAAGTATTTACCACCCTCTGCAACTTTATATACAGCTTTTAAAAACTCGTCTTTACTTGCTCCTTTTAACAAATATCCATCTGCACCTGCTTGTATCGATTTTACTACGTATTCTTCCGAATCATGCATAGAAAGCACTAGTGTTTTTACGTCAATCTTGTTTTTAGTAATTTCCGAAACCACCTCAATTCCATTCATTTCTGGCATACGAATATCTACAATAAGCACATGAGGTTTGTTCTTAGAAATCACCTCTAAGGCTTCCTTTCCGTTAGAAGCTTCATCAATAACAGTTATTCCTGTTTGATCTTCTAAAAGTGCTTTTATTCCGTCTCTAACCAAAACATGATCATCTGCTAACACTACATTTATCATAATTGCAACTATTTTATACGTACAAAAATAGTGATTTTAAGTAAAACTACGTATTTATTAAATAGGGATATTTAAAGTAACTCTTGTACCCTTGCCTAATTCTGAATTTAAAAACAATCTACCATCAATATATTTAATTCTTTCTTTCATAAAAGTCATGCCCATTCCACCATCACCATTCTTTACTTTCTTTACTTTTGATGGTTCAAAACCTTTGCCATCATCATCAATAACGATACTTAGCAAATTTTTACTATGCGAAAGCGACACTAAAATGTGTGAAGAATCTGCATATTTTATGGCATTATTTATGGCTTCTTGTACAATTCTATAAATATTAATTTCAACTAAAGAATCTAATCGCTTGTTAAAATCTGATTTATTAAAAAACACGATTTCTTTACCAGTTAACCGCCCTAATTCATGGGTTAATTTTAAAATTGCTGGCACGATTCCGTGATCTGATAATTCTGGCGGCGTTAAATTAAAAGTAGCAGTTCTTACTCCTTTAATAATGTTTGTAGTTAACTCTTTTAAATGTGCTATTTTAGAAGTGGTTTTATCAACATCGTTCGTATTTATACTTTCTAAATTGTATTTTAAGCCTGTTAACATTTGCCCAATTCCGTCATGAACGTCTTTAGCAATTCTGTTTTGTTCTTTTTCTTGATTTTCTATAATCTTACTTGAGATTATTTTTTGCTGACTCATTTTCTCTTCGAAACTAGCCTTCGTTAACCTTTCAATTTCTATTTGAGCTGCTTTTCTATCTGTAATATCTGATGCAATAATTAATAATTCTGATTTGTCTTTTGTAGGTCGATACGGAATGATAGCCATTTCTAACCAAATACCTTTGCCTCCTTTAATCGTTGCTTTTACCTCTCCTTGCCAACCCGTATTTCTATGTTTACTAATTAAATCCTCTATACTTAATTGTTCATTTTCTACGTTTGATAAAATATTCCAAAACAGGGCTTCTTGTTTAAATTTTGATACTTTAAACAAACGAGAAAACTTATTTCCCATATGGATTATGTTTCCGTTTGGTGCAATTCTTGCAAATAACAACGTTTCATCCATTGCATGACTTAAAGCACGTAATTCTTTAATTGATTTTTCTTTAGACAAACTTAATTCATCGGCATCAAAAGCCATTTTTATAGCCTTTTTTTCTGCTAATAATAATTCTGATAAGGTTATTTTGACTGATTTTGCGGTTGGTTTAAAAATAAATAAGAATTCTGCCAGAAGAATTAATAAGGTTAAAGCCATTAATGAAAATTCTAAATTTCTTAACCAAGTTACTTTTTCAGCTGCTTCTAAATCATATTGATTTACAATTTCATCCATCAAAACTAAAAAAGAGCTTTCATTTTGAGTTACTTTTTTAATATCTAACGTAATTTCATCAATAGAAATAAGTGGGTTTTGCTCTAGTTTATGTACAATTGATTTTGATGCTTTTAAAATAGTTTTAAAAACAGGATTTACGGTTTTAAACTCTTGCTTAATTTTTGCACTATTTTGATTAGGAAGCCCTAAACTATCATTCCCTTTTTGAAGAGAGTTGTGCGATAAATTCCAAAGAAAAAGCGTTTGCTTGATTTTATTTTTTAAGAGAATTCTATTTTTTTCATCCGAAGAAACAGATAAAGAAACAATTTCTTTTGTTAATTTCTGACTCAACATTCTTTGTCTACCCGCAATATTTATAACCGTAGAATCTGTTTGTTGCGTTTGTAAATGCTTGTGAATAAAAATTTGAGATATAATAACAGAAAGCGCAATGGTACTTAAGGCAATGATATACAAACGACTTAATTTGTCAAACGTTGTTTGATCTAGTGAATTGTCGTTTTTTAGCATTTTATTTTTTTTATGAAATAGCTTGTTTTACTAAGGCTAAACTTTTATCAGAAAAGGCAATTTTCAAAGCTGCTTCGTGCCCTTTATCAGACATTTTTACCCATGTTTTTTTTAGGATGTCAATTATTTTTTCATCGGAATGCTTTGCTGCAAATTCATCAAAATAATAATCTAAAAAAACCAAACAAATAACATCTTCTAAAAGCTGAGATTCTTCGTTTTTCTTGATCAATTTTTTTAAGATAATTTTCTGAACTCTATCTACAAATTGTTCATCAAAACCAACTTTTACTAAGATTTCTCCCGTAATAGTTGCATGCATTTTTTTTAATTCTTCACGCCATTTTAAATAGCCAACTCTATCCATTGGATATTCGTTTCTTGCAATTTGCCATCTACAAATATGTTGTGCTCTTGCGGCAATTTGGATTGCTTTTGATGCGTTTGGTTCAAATTGCATCAATTTTCTTGTCATCCTTTGAGAATACAATAATTCTTTAGGATATTCTAAGCCAGAAACTTGATAGCTATTTGGGTCTTCTGCGTTTTTTTTATCAATAATAGCAATAGCAGTTTCAAATCTTGTTGGCTTCATCTTTTATTTTATTCTGAAAAGCCAATATACACATTTCCATCAGAAATTTTTACAGGATACGTGGCAATTTTTAAGTTTTCTCCTGCTAAGTTTGAACCATCTTCTAAAGAAAAATTCTTTTTATGCATTGGACACGCCACTTTAGGAATTCCTTCTTTATCGCCAATCATTCCTAAAGATAAAACCATTTCCATTTTATGCGGACATAAATTTTGAGTTGCATACCATTTGCCCGTTCTAGCAAAATTATACACCGCAATTTGTTTTGTTTTATGCTTTATACATGCGCCACTATTTTCTGGAAAATCGGTTATTACCCCAACTTTAAACCATTCTGTAACATTTTCTACGGCAACAGATTTGTATTTATCTAATAATTCTTGCATTTATTTTTGACTTTTAGCTATTTGCTATTAGCTTGTTACTTTTTAACTTTTACTTGCTCCTTAAAAAAACCTTAAATCCACGCTTTTGGCATTTTTTGATCTCTCATTTCTACAAACTCAATATTATCATCTATATCATCAGAATTTACAAAATGTTTAAAACGCTTCATTATTTCTTCATCTTCAATAGCTTCTTTCCATTCACATTCATATTTATTGACCAGTCCTTGCATTTCAATTTCTAAATCTTCAATAATTCCTAAAGAATCTTCGATAATTACTTGCTTTAGATAATTAATTCCGCCGTCTAATTTATCTAACCAGGGCGCTGTTCTAACCAACGGACCTGCGGTTCTTATATAAAACATTAAAAATCTGTCTAGGTATTTTACGGCAGTTTCATCATCTAATTTTTCTGCTAATAAAACGGCATGTTTTGGCGTTGCACCACCGTTTCCGCAGATGTATAAATTCCAACCACCATCAACAGCTATTAATCCAAAATCCTTACCTCGTGCTTCTGCGCATTCTCTAATACAGCCAGAAACACCGCCTTTTAATTTGTGAGGAGAACGCAAACCTCTATATCTATTTTCTATTTCTATAGCAAAAGTTACACTTTCGTGCATACCATATCTACACCAAGTAGATCCAACACAGCTTTTTACGGTTCGTAAAGATTTCCCATACGCATGACCACTTTCAAAGCCTGCAGCAATTAATTCTTTCCAAATTAATGGTAATTCGTGAATTCTTGCTCCAAATAAATCAATTCTTTGTCCTCCAGTAATTTTGGTATATAAATCGTATTTTTTAGCAACTTCACCAATAACAATTAATTGAGTTGGTGTAATTTCTCCTCCAGCAATTCTTGGCACAACAGAATAGGTTCCATTTCTTTGGATGTTTGCTAAAAAACGATCATTCGTATCTTGAATAGCAGGTTGACGATTTGCTGTTTCCATGGTAATTGTTGCAAAAATAGATGCAACTAAAGGTTTACAAGTTTCACAACCATGACCTTTACCATACTTTGTTAAGGTTTCATCATAATTAGAAACTTTGCTGATTTTTACTAAATCGTATAATTCTTGTCTGTTATAATCAAAATGCTCACAAATAGTTTCTTTAACCTCTTTTCCTAAAGATTTTAACGTTTCATTTACCAAATCTGTAACCATTGGCTTACAACCTCCACAACCTGTAGTTACTTTGGTTTTAGAAATTACATCCCTTAAATTAGCACAATCTCCATCAGTAATTGAACAACAAATATCTCCTTTACTTACACTCTCGCAAGAACACACTTGAGCCGAATCTGGCAAATCTAGCACACTACCAAATGATGCACCACCTTCACTTACCGGTAAAATTAATTTTGATGCATCCTCAGGAATTTTCATTCCGTTTAAATAAATTTGATGCAACATATTGTAATCGGAAGCATCACCAATTAGAATTCCGCCTAATAAAGATTTTCCATCTAAACTAACATTAATTCTTTTATATAAGTGTTGAGTTTTATTTTCAAAAATGATAGAATGCCCTTTGGATGCAGGCATAAAAGGTTCGCCAAAACTAGCCACATCAACACCAATTAATTTTAATTTGGTAGACATATCTATATCTTCTGGCATTAAAACCGTTGTATTTCCAATAATTTGATTTACAGCAACGCCGGCCATATCATAACCAGGTGCCACCAAACCATAAATCATTTGATTATACAAAGCAACCTCACCAATTGCAAAAATAGCTGGATCCGAAGTTTGCATTTTATTGTTTACTGTAATTCCGCCACGAACACCCATTTCTAAACCTGCAGTTTTTCCTAGCTCATCTCTTGGACGAATTCCTGCAGAAATCACCAACATATCTACATGTAAAACATCATCTTCGCCAAACTCTAATCCTGTAATTGACGTATCGCCCAAAATTTGATTCGTTGCTTTGCTTAAATGAATATGTAACCCAATTGATTCTAGTTTTAATTGCAACACTTGGCTACTTCTAGAATCTAATTGTCTTGGCATTAATTTTGGTGCAAACTCTACAATATGTGGTTCTAAACCCATATCCATAACCGCTTTACCAGCTTCTAAACCTAATAAACCGCCACCTAAAACCGCTGCTTTTGCATTTGGATTTTCTACTTTTAGTTTGGATGCATACGCCAACATCCCTTCTAAATCTTCGATGGTTCTATATACAAAAACCCCTTCTTTTTCTACCCCTTTAATTGGTGGCACAAATGCAGAGGAACCTGTGGCTAATACTAAGTAATCGTAACTAAAAGTTCTGTTTTTTGCAGTGATTATCGTTTTTGTATTTCTATGAATATCAGAAACTCTTTCATCAACAATTAAATCGATATTATTTTCTTGATACCACTCTGCAGGTGCCATTTCTAGCGCTTTTGCATCTTGATTTTCGAAGAACTCACTTAAATGTACACGATCATATGCTGGTCTTGGCTCTTCACCAAAAACAATGATTTTAAAATCTTTGCCTTGAGCCTGTGCTACAAGTTTTTCACAAAACTTATAACCTACCATTCCATTACCTACTACAATAATTGTTTGCATAACTACGTATTTTAAAATACAAATCTAAGTATTATTACTTATTTTAATATACAATTCACGTATTTTTTTACGTAGAAACTATAAAATTATTGATTTAAAAAAAGAAGCTACTTTATTTCTGAATAATTCAAAATATAGCATTAAAAACTAGCAATAATTTATTGATATAATTTTAGCTATCAAATACCTCCGTATAAAAAAGAGTATTCAAGGATTATTTATTTTCGTACTTTTGCATTCTAATTTTTTAACATGACATTATTAATACTTTTTGCAACCGTATCTATTTTCTTTTCGTTTTTATGCTCAATTTTAGAAGCAGTTTTACTAAGCATCACTCCAACATTTATCAACTTAAAAAAGAATGAAGGCTTTGAGTTTGCAACCGATCTAGAAACACTAAAAAAGGATGTAGACAAACCTTTAATTGCTATTTTAACCATTAACACAATTGCCCATACGGTTGGCGCAATATTAGTAGGTGTGCAAGCAAAAGTAGCTTATGCGGAAATGTACGGCACATCAACTAGTAGTTTTTTTGGAATAGACATTACCGAAGATGTAATGGTAGGTATCGTTTCTACGATAATGACCATTTTAATTTTAGTTGCTTCAGAAATTATACCGAAAACTATTGGCGCAACGTATTGGAAACAATTGGCTAGTTTTACAACAAAAGCTTTAAATATTTTAATTTTTCCGTTAAAATGGACAGGTCTTTTATGGGTTTTACAACTGACTACAAAATTAATTGGGGGCAAAGGTCATGGAAGTATTTTAAATAGAGAAAGCTTTTTAGTAATGACAGAAATGGCAGAAAAAGATGGAGTTTTTAAAGAAAATGAAAGTAAAGTTATTAGAAATCTTTTAGGCTTTAAAGAGATAAAAGTAAATGATGTAATGACACCAAGATCTGTTTTAGAAATTGCTGATGAAAGTCAAACTATACAATCTTTTTACAACGAACATAAAAACTTAGGCTTTTCTAGAATTCCGGTTTTTGCAGAAAATCCAGATCAGATTACGGGTTATTTTCTAAAAGATAATTTATTAGAAGCAATCATTAATGGAAAAGGAGATGAAACATTAGCTTCGATTAAAAGAAACATTATTGTTACCGAAAGAGAATTATCAATTCCAGATTTGTTTGATCAATTAATCAAAGAAAAAGAACATATTGCTTTAGTGGTTGATGAATATGGTTCTGTTAGCGGAATTGTTTCTCAAGAAGATGTTATAGAAACTTTACTTGGTTTAGAAATTATGGACGAAAGTGATTCTGTTGCAGATTTACAAGCGCATGCTAGAAAATCTTGGGAAAACCGTGCTAAAAGAATAGGTACTATTGATGATAAAAAAGAGCGTTAAATTTATTCTGAAAGATTTTTGAAAACTTGTAGGATACTTTTTTTTTACTAATCTTATTAGATTTAAAATACCCCAAAAGGTCAAAAAAAACCTTGAAGAGTATTAAAAATTATTTATTACTCCTTTTCATCATATTCATAATATAAAAAGTCATTATAAGGAAAACGTTCAATATGAATTTTCTTTACTTCTTCATAGGTTTTTTCTTTAAAGTCTTCTAAGTTGTCTTTATTGAGAGCGGAAATAAAGATCGATTCTACATCATAATCATTCATCCAAGTTTTTTCCCAATCTTGTAAAGTGTAATGTTCTTTCCCTTTTTCTGTAACTAAATCGTCATCTTCAATAATTTCATGCTCAAAAGCATCAATTTTATTAAAAACCATTAAAGTTGGTTTGTCATCGCATTTTATATCTGCTAAAACAGCATTTACAGATGCAATTTGATCTTCAAAATTAGGATGTGAAATATCTACCACATGCAATAATAAATCTGCCTCTCGAACCTCATCTAAAGTAGATTTAAAAGATTCTACTAATTGTGTTGGCAATTTTCTGATAAAACCAACGGTGTCTGTCATTAAAAACGGAATGTTCTTAATAACTACTTTACGAACAGTGGTGTCTAACGTTGCAAAAAGTTTGTCTTCTGCAAAAACATCGCTTTTGCTAATTACATTCATTAAGGTAGATTTCCCAACATTTGTGTAACCAACCAAAGCCACTCTTACCATTTTTCCGCGATTTTTTCGCTGAACAGCCATTTGCTTATCTATGGTAAGTAATCTCTTTTTTAAAAGATCTATTTTATCACGAATAATACGTCTATCTGTTTCAATTTCTGTTTCTCCAGGACCACGCATTCCAATTCCTCCTTTTTGCTTATCTAAATGCGTCCAAAGTCTTGTTAAACGCGGCAATAAATATTGATGCTGCGCTAATTCTACTTGTGTTTTTGCAGAACTTGTTTGTGCTCTTTGTGCAAAAATATCTAAGATTAAATTGGTTCTATCTAAGATTTTACAATCTAAAATTGCTTCTATATTTCTTAATTGACCTGCAGATAATTCATCATCAAAAATGGCAGTTCCAATTTCGTGTGCTTGAATAAATTCTTTAACTTCTTCTAATTTTCCTATTCCTAAAAAAGTTTTAGGATTTGGCTTGTCCATTTTTTGCACAAACCTTTTTACAACAACTCCACCTGCAGTTAGTGTTAAAAAATCTAACTCATCTAAATACTCTTGAGATTTAGTTTCGTTTTGTTTTTGGGTAATTACACCAATTAAAACAACTTTTTCGGATATGGCTTCTTTTTGATCTATCATACACTACAAAAGTACAAACAAATCTTGTTTTTTAAACAAAAAAACCCTCAATATACATTGAGGATTTTCTTAATTAATTCAAATTTTTAGCTTTACTAGTTCTTTTTCATCCGATATTTATTAAATTCATATTTTATCCGATACAAATTTATGAACATCTCACTTATTATAGGTTATTTGAATGTTAACAAAACAAACTTTTTAAGTTATTAGTACTTACTTTTACAAAAAAATAAACACATGTTTCCTTCTTTAAAATCTAATAAACAAAAAGAAAATAGTATTACAATTGCATTTTATAATGTAGAAAATTTGTTTGATACTATTAATAACCCTAAAACTTTTGATGATGATTACACACCTAAAGGAAGAAACAAATGGACTTTTAAACGCTACAAAATAAAACTTAAAAAACTAGGTTCTGTAATTGCACAATTAGGCTTACAAAGATCTAAAAATCTGCCTGCAATTGTTGGTTTGGTAGAAGTAGAAAATGCCAAAGTTGTTGCAGACTTAGTGAATTCTACCTATTTAAAAAACCATCATTATGGCTTTGTGCATTATGATTCTCCAGATGAACGTGGTATTGACGTAGCTTTGTTGTACAACAAAACGGCCTTTGAACTACTATCTTCTAAAACCTTTCCTGTTTTTTTAAATGATGATGAAGGTGAAAGAGATTATACCAGAGATATTTTAAAAGTTAGTGGAAATTTACAGGGCGAATTGGTGCATATTTTTGTAAATCATTGGTCATCTAGAAGAGAAGGCGCAGCAGAAACAGAACCTAAAAGAATTATTGCTGCAGAAACTTTAATAGGTATTATTGATGAAATAAAAGCGAAAGAAATGAACCCTAAAATCATTATTATGGGCGATTTTAATGACGATCCTACAAGTAAAAGTGTAAAAGAAATTGTGGTTAAAGACGATTTTTACAATCCTATGGAGTTTTTGTTAGATAAAGAAAAAATGGGTTCTTTAACGTATGATGGAAAATGGAATTTATTTGATCAAATTATATTTTCTAAAAACTTTTTAGACAAGACTCAAGGAAATTTATATTTTAAACACGCCGAAGTTTTTAACAAAGAATGGCTAAAAATTTACAAAGGAAAATTAAAAGGAAGTCCGTTTAGAACTTATATTGGCAAATGGTATCAAGGAGGATTTTCAGACCATTTTCCTGTATATGCTTTTTTAGAAAAAGAAGATTAATCTTTGCCCATATTTTTAAAAGCATTTACTAATTTTTCATCATTTAAAATATATTTTTTGTACTTACCATCTCTGTATCTGTAATAAATAAAGAAAGGCATAAACAAAAACGAAAAATAGAAAACCCCTAAACCCATTACAATTTGAGCTTTTTGGTGTTCTTGATTCACCAAATATATTCCTATTGACATCCAAATTAAAAAGATGACAAACATAATTTTTAACGCTAACTTCATGTTGCAAAATTACAAAAGTTCTATCTTTAAAAAATATAAATGACACGAATTTCACAGAAATTATGTCTTGATTAATTTTAATTTTTTTTAAAGATGAAATCAATTTTATTATTTTTGATGTGTTTGCTACTTTTTTCTTGCACTAAAACTAAAAACCCATCAACTATGAACCATAAAATAGTAATTGCACACAGAGGCGCATCTGGTTATTTGCCCGAACATACCCTAGAAGCTAAAGCGATGGCGTATGCTATGAATGCCGATTTTTTAGAACAAGATTTGGTATTAAGCAAAGACAATATTCCTATGGTAATTCATGATATTTATTTGGATGATGTAACTGATGTTGCTAAAAAATATCCCACTAGAAAAAGAAATGACAACCGTTTTTATGTGATAGATTTTACGTTTGATGAACTAAAAACACTACAAGTTACAGAACGTTTTGATCCAAAAACAGGCAACCAATTTTATAAAAACCGATTCCCAATTTGGAAAGGAAATTTTAAACTGCATTCTTTACAAGAAGAAATTGAGTTGATACAAGGTTTAAATAATTCTACAGGAAAAAATATCGGAATTTACCCAGAAATTAAAGAACCCGAATTTCACAAAAAAGAAGGAAAAAATTTAACTGAAATTGTTTTAAAAACACTTGCTGATTTTGGCTACAAAACAAAAAAAGACAATTGTATTTTACAATGTTTTGATACTAAAGAATTAAAACGAATTCGTGTAGAATTGCAATCAGAATTATTTTTGGTACTTTTAACCGAGTTTGATCAAGACGTTAAAAACCTTGTTGAAATTGCCTCTTTTGCAGATGGAATTGGTCCTTATTACAAACAAATTTTATCAGAAAAAGTAGATGGTAAATTTACGTTTACTTCGTTAGTTACTGATGCGCACAAATTAAATTTAAAAGTGCATCCGTATACATTTAGAGCAGATGCTTTGGATGAATTTTCTAGCTTTGAAGAAATGATGCAAACACTTTTAATAAATGCAAATATTGATGGTTGTTTTACAGATTTTCCTGATTTAGTTATAAACTTTTTGAAAGAAAACCAGCACTAAAAACAATCCGCTTAAAATTAAGAAAACTTTAAACTTGTTCTCCTATAGTTTGAGGTAGAAATTGTAAAATAACTAATACAACCGTAATTAAAATAGAAATAATTAAGGGTTTCCACACTTTCTTTTTTTTGTATTCTAAATCTCTTCCTAAGGTTTTGTTCCAAAAAAACTCTATTAGAATTGCATAACCAACGATGTTAAATAGTAATGTTATAAAAAATATTTTAGGTAAATAATTTAAAAGAAAAATAGACAATAATGTATACCCAATTCCAAAAACAAGCACCTGAAATCTCTCTTTTGGCTTATTCATTTCCTTTAAATTACGCATTAACAAAACAGCCCCAAAAATGGTTGTAAAAAAAATGGTAAAATTCTGAATTGCTCTTTTAGAATACAGTTCTGGCAACACCAATTCTTCAAAAGGACTTTGGTTAGAATCTAATGTTTCTTTAAGTACAGATGGATTAATTTCTTCTATTACTTTCTCTGGATCTTTATAAAGTTCAACCGATTTTTCTATTAAATTTCTATTTTCTAATTCCCAAATTACTGCTTGTACAGCCTCTTCTGTATACTTACTTTTTTCTTCGTAAATTTTTTCTAACTCTTGGTTAGATTTTTTACTCATTTTTAAAGTAAAACTATTTGTGTTCATTTCTTTTGGTTTTATTATGCCGTAACTTCAATCAACTTATTTCTGTATGCGGTTAATAATTTAGATTTAGAGATAAAACCAATATACTTATCATCTTTTATAACTGGTAAATTCCAAGCGCCACTTTCCTTAAACTTTTGCATAATATCGGTCATTTTATCTTTACCAATCACAATTATTTCTGGCGGATTTTGCATCACATCTCTTGCAAAAATAGTTTTATAGAGCGTTTGATCGAACATAATAGGTCTTAAATCATCTAATAAAATAATCCCTATAAGTTTGTTATTTCGTTTATGAATTACCGGAAAAATGTTTCTGTTAGATTTTACAACGGCTTCTTTAACCATACTTTCTAGATTCATATCCGAATAAACAGTTACAAAAGTATTTTCTATAACTCTATCAATATCCATTAACGTTAGCACAGCATGATCTTTATCGTGTGTTATTAACTCTCCTTTTCTACCTAATTGCATTGCATATACAGAGTAAGGATGTACATATTTTGCAATAGAATATGAAATAGTAGACGTTAACATTAACGGAATAAAAAGATCATAACCACCTGTAAGTTCTGCAATTAAAAAGATAGCGGTTAAAGGTGCGTGTAAAACTCCAGCCATTAAACCAGCCATTCCCACTAGCGTAAAGTTACTTTCAGAAACATTAGAAAACCCGGTTGTATTAATTATTTTTGCAACACAATTACCCATTACACTTCCCATAAAAAGTGTAGGTGCAAAAATACCACCAACTCCACCGGCTCCAAAAGTAAATGCACTTGCTATAATTTTAAAGAAAACTAAGCCAAATAACAACAAAATAACAATCCAAACATTTGATAAATCTAAATGCATAAAATTATTTTGCAAAGCTCCTTCAGAGTTTCCTTCTAAAAGGTTATTAATAACGTCAAAACCCTCTCCATATAAAGGCGGAATAAAATAAATAAGAATTCCTAAACCAATACCACCCACTAGAAGTCGTTTTATTGGCGAACTAATTTTATCGAAAAAACGCTGAACTCTATCATAAACTTCCGTAAAATAAATTGAAACTAATCCTCCAATAGCACCTAAAATTATAAAATAAAAAATATCACTTATTACAAAGGGATCTTCAATTTTAAAAGGCAATAGTACATCAGAACCAAAGAAAAAACGAGATGTTATAATTGCAGATAATGAAGCCAACAATAATGGCAACATCGATGCAATTGTTAAATCTAAACTAAAAACTTCTATTGCAAATACAATAGCAGCAATTGGTGCTTTAAATATAGACGAAAGTGCACCTGCAGCCGCACAACCAATTAATAACGTTCTTGACGTTTGATTTAAATGAAACCATCTTGCAACATTAGAACTTACTGCTGCACCTGTTGCTACAGTTGGCCCCTCTAACCCAACAGAACCCCCAAAACCAACCGTAATTGGTGCTGTTAAAATAGAGGCAAACATTTGATAACGCTTCATGATTCCTTTTCTTTTAGAAATAGCAAAAAGTGTAGATGGTATTCCATGACTAACTTTTTCTCTAATCACATATTTTATAACAAAAAAGACAATTGTTAAACCAATAATTGGAAAAAGAAAGTAAAAAGCATGGTGGTAATCTCTAACTAAATTTCCTTCTAAAAGATGTTGAAAAAAGTGTGTTGCATTTTTTAAAATTACAGCCCCAATCCCAGCTAAAAAACCGACTAAGATGCTTAAAATATAAATAAATTGTCTTTCGGAAAGATGCTTATATC
>JANQTQ010000066.1 GCA_030731625.1 Polaribacter sp.
GAGCAAAACCAACGTGAACCAATTCTTCGCCCGAATCAAATTCTTCGATCACAGCAGTTGGAGTGCCATGATAATGATATGCTCCGTTTGGCTGTACATGCGCATGATTAAAATCAAGGCCTAGATCTATTACATTTTGAAAAGCTTCTACTCTATAATTCTCGCCAGTTTCACAAACCACAACTTCGGCTGTACCGGGTTCAAATTTCACTCCATTTAAAGCAACTCCTGGTTCTCTAACCCAAGTTGGTTTTCCTGTATATTTTGGATTTATTGGAAATGTATATGTCTTGTTTTGAGCAGAAATTGTATTCGGATTTCCTTTTCCTGGAAACTCGCCTGTTTTATGATTTGGTAATGCATTTGTTACCATTTTACGTTCACCTTTAGCTACGGTAACTATTGTTTTAGTTCCATAATTTGAATTCTCTAACGTATACGATTCAAAATAGTTTTCTTTAGTATGTGTATGATTTTCATCAGCATCAGCATGACTGTGAGAATGACTTCCGTTTTGACTTTTACAGCCCAAAATGAAAACTGAAGAAATTGCGATTATTAAATTTTTAGGTATCATTTTATATTATTTTATTCAATACTTTTAGATGTTAACTAGTTAAAAAACTTGTGCTTACAAACATTTATTTTAAAAAAAAGCTCCATCAAATAAATGATGAAGCTAATTAACCAAACTCCCCAAAAAATTTTATCTAATTTATTATTTTAAGTAAGAAGTTACAGCAGCTTTACGAGAAGTTGCATGAGATTTCAATGTACTTACTGCCGATTGAAAATCTGAACTACTATTTAAAAATGTATAACCATCAACTTCTGATGTTGCATATTCTTCAACCAAAGCTGCATAACTTGTATATAATGCCTGAATAGTCGTTTCATTAAAAGCGTCCTCTATAACTTCTTTTACATAAGCATCGTATTTTGCTTTATACACAGTATCTTGATATAAATAGCCAATTAAAGGCCAACTAGAAGAACTTAATCCAGAGAAATTTAATGCGTAAGAACCGCCCTGTTTACCTGTTTGTAAAGCTTCATTATTATCCCAAGGAATCCACGTTAATTTATTAGTTGCTGGATTATTGTACAAGAAATAATTGTGAGTCATTCTACCATAAGTATCCCAATTTTGAATAATTGTATTTACTGCTAAGTATTTTAAAAATACATCTGTATCTAAAACAGCATCTAGTTTAGTTCTCCAAGTTGCAGCATCCGAGGTTCTTGTACCATCATGTAAAATGGTTAGTAAACTTTGTACATCTGTAAAATCTGCTTCATCCTCATTATTTTTCTTTACATACTCATCCTCATCAAAAGTACCACTTGCAAAAGATGCAGCATCGCCATCTGGTTTGTATAAATTACCATCGCCACTTGTAAATTGCGTATCAATAACTGTGTCATCAACTTCTTCAACTAAAGTATATAATCCAAAATATTGAGGGCCATTTCCATTATCTACATACACGGTGTAAAATGCGGTATTAGAAACAGCTAAACCAGCACTTCTAAAAACATCTGCAGCCACTTTTTCTCTTAAATTAGATTTATCAAGGTAATTATTTTTAAGACTTAGTTTCTTAAATCCGTAAAAACGTTGATTTTTTATTTGTGGATAATCGTCCTCAAATTCATCAAAATCTAATTTAAAAGACAGTTTTAAAATTCCACTAGCCCATGAAGATGCTAAACTTGAATTTCCTTTAAATCGAACACCAACTTTATACCATTCTTTACCGTTATAAAAAACTTCACTTGGCACAAAAATAGGATCTTCATCATCATCAGAAAAACTACCTCTTCCAGTACCAAAAGTACCATACAAAGAAGTCATGTCTGTTAACATACTTTGCCAATTACTTGAAGAAATTACAATATCTAATCTTTTAACAGCATTATCTTCAAATACTTCATCATAATTTGGATCTGCATCTTTACTGTGCGTATCTGTTGTCCAATCTGTAGCTTCAAAATCTGTATCGTCTATTTCAACAACAACTTCTTCGTCTGTTTGATCAGAATCTGCTAGCTCATCTTTAGTACATGAGAGCAGCATGAAAACTATAAATGCCGAGAATACTATGCTTTTTAAATCTTTCATTTTGCTCTTTTTAGTTGATTTTATTCTTTTTTTAATTTCTTGGTCTTTCTTTTCTTTCTGGTTTTGGTGCATTCTTTAATTCTTCTTTAGAAATAAAACCATCTTCATTTGTATCTATTTTAGAAAAACTTTCTGCTAAAGGTCCTTTTGCTTCGCTTTTAGATATTTTACCATCTTTATTTGCATCCAATTCTGCAAAAATAGTTTCTAAATCAGGGCGATCTCCACCTTTTTGCTGTCCTGATCTTTCTGTTTTTGATGTTGTTGCTGGTTTTGCTTCTGATGTTGATTTACAAGAAATTGTTAAGGTTGCTATTGTAAATAAACTTGCGATAATAATTGTACTTCGTTTCATATGATGTTACTTTAAATTAATTTTATGTTGTTACGTTTTATAAGAGTTTAGATGCTACTCTTTTTAAAAACTTGTGCTGCTATTTGTTAAAAAAAACTTAATAAAAAAAGTTTATTAAAATTTTTATTACTTCAAAAAAAAAGCTCCATCAAATTAATGATAGAGCTAATTAACCAAATTCAAATAATAATTACTACTCTATTTTTAACGTTTTAATATCTGCAATTAACTGTATTACTGAGTTTTTATTTAAGCCATTATAAATGCCTCTAATGTGTTTATTTTTATCAATTAACACAAAATTTTCTGTGTGTAAAAAATCGTCTAAACCTTTAGGTTCTCCTAAATCTTCTTCAACAAAATAAAATTTTCTTCCTAAATCGTAAATCTCTTTTTTATCACCTGTAGCCAAATGCCAATTTTTTCCAACACTTTTTTCTATTGCATATTTTTTTAATTGTGATACAGAATCTATCGATGGAGTTACAGAATGTGAAAGCATTAAAACGGTATTATCATCTTTAAATGCTTCTTGCACCAAAGTCATATTTTTAGTCATCATTGGGCAAATTCCTGGGCAGGTTGTAAAAAAGAAATCTGCTACATAAATTTTATTCTCAAATGTTTTTTGAGTGATTTTTTCACCATTTTGATTTGTTAAACTAAAATCAGGAATTTTATGAAATGATTTTAGTTCATCGCTTTTAGCATCTATCCATTTTGGCGTAAACGAGGCTTCATTATAATAAGGAAGTGCATCAACTCTACTCGTAACATCATCCGTTTTTGCTTTTTTACAACTTAAAAAGAGTAAAATCCCTAGTAATAAAAAGCTATTTTGTTTTATATTTTGTTTTATTTTCTTCAACTTTTTCATTTTTTAATTGATAACATAAAGTGGCACGACTCATACCAAATGTTCTACCATTTTTAGCTTCGTAATTCACATAAATCTTTCCGTTTCTTAACCAAGCTCTTTGCAAACCATTTTCTTTACCATTTAGCAAATTTCTTTCTTTAGATAAGCTTCCATCAGAAAACCATTGACGTTCAACTCCTTGTTTTTCGCCATTCTTGTACGTACTTTCTAAAGCTAAAACCCCATTCATCCACCAAGCTTTATAACTATCTACAAGTACATTTTGATTGTAATGCGTTTCTAATTGTAAAACGCCATTTTCAAACCAAACTTTATAAGCTCCTTGTTTTTTTCCATTAAAAAAACCAGTCTTTTCTTTTAGAGAATCATTTGAATAATATTTTACAGCATAGCCATTGTACAATTTATTTTTATAATACCAATTGCCTTCATTACCATTTAAAACCAAGCTATCTTTATGAACAATATTGGCAGCATCAATTACTATTTTTTCTGATTGATCACTATCTACATCTTTATTATTGGTTGTAGTAGTACAACCAATAATAAAAATCAATAAAAATAACTTAACTGTTTTCATATTTAATATCCTTTATATGGACCTGCAAATGCAATATAAGAACCTGTTGTTGAGTACAACTCGTTTATAATATGATAATGATATTCTTTTACTCCGTTTGTATATTGTGTGGTAGTTGTATGACCACCAGAAGTATCTAAATCTGTTGGATACGTTCCTGTTGTATTACATTTTCTTCCATATAGAAAAACGCCATCTAATAAAATACCTACTAAATTATCATCATCATTAGAAAAAGCTTTTGGCTCTAAGTGATAATGATAAACTCCAGGACCGATATGCGCTCCTGTCCAATCTAAACTTCCCGCAGCAGCACTTAACGGCCCATTTCCTTCAGAATCATTAAATATTGAAGCACCACTTACTGCAATACCAATGGTATTTAACGCTGTACTAACAGAACTACCTGTTAAATTAGGCGTTGCATCAACAGTAATAGTCGTTGCATTATTATTACTAGACATTAAAGAAGGTGTAGTTTCTACATCTGGTTCATCTTTATATAAAGGACTGCTTGAACCCCAATACACAGTTTCATGATTTGGCAAACCTGTTGTTTCTATAGTAACAGTTGTACCTCCGTTAGATAAATAAATATCTGTTGCATCTGTATTAAACTGTGCATAAGCTGCATGTAATTCTGTAACTACCTCATCTGTTGATGTTGCATCATCTGTACTACTTTCTGAACTGCATGAAACTAAACTTACAGAAAGAAAAGCAAAAAGAACTATTGTCTTGATAAATTGATTTTTCATTTTTTTAAATTTATTTTGTTATTTATTTTGATGCTATTCTTTTTTTAAACTTGTGTTGTTAACATAACTTTAACCAAAATAAAAAAAGCCTTGCTAACAATTTAGCAAGACTTCTATGAATAATTTATCAAAAAAAAAGAATTATCTAGGTGGTGGTGGCATTCCTCCTTCTCTTGGTGGTCGACCTTGTTCTTGACCTTGATTACCTCCTCTAATAGCCTTATTAATAATTTTATCAAATTTTTCTTGTTGCTTTTTATTACAAATTTTTCTTACAGACTTAAAAAAACGAAAAACTTCTAATTTTTTTTTTGTTTGTATCGCACCAATTACAGTACTTAAAGAATCTATATTGGCAGTTTCATCAGAAAAAGAATTAAACAATAAATCTTTAGTTTTTCTAACTTCATTTTCAAAATTCATCATATTTTCCTTGTGCAATTTATCTAAGCTTATAAACTCTTCTTTTTGATTATCAGAAAACTGAAGCGCTTCAATTAGAAAATTTCTTTCTTGTTGAGATCCAAAATTTTGATGTGGTTTGTTAATCAACATAAAAATTAAAAACCCATTTAATCCCACAAGTAGTATTAATAAAATAGGAAGTAATTTTGTTTTCATAATTTCTAATTTAATATTGAAGTAGTTTCTGATTGTAAAGAATACTCTTGTGCAAAAGATTCTAAACTTGAATTAGAAGTATTTGTCTGTGATGAAAATGCATACAAAATGGCACTTGCATTTAACAACAAAACAAAGGCCAAAGTAGCCATTTGAAATTGTGGCGTAAACCAAGTAAAAATACTGGTTTTCTCTTCTTTTTGATTCTCTAATTGCTGAAGCACTTTATGCTTAAAAAAGTGATTTACTTTTACTTCTTCAATAGCATCTAAAGTATTAAAAGTAGCCTCAACTTGCTGATTTATATGTTCTTTATTTTTCATTTTAATCAATTTTTAAAAACAATTATATTTACTTAGATGCAAGAAAGTATAAAAACTTGCGTTACTTTCTCTTTTTTTTTTACTAAATAATCTATGATTTATCATTTTTGTAAAAATTTTCCAATTTTCCTTGTAATCCTTTTTTTGCTCTAAACAATATAGATTCTACAGATGATAAACTTTTACCCGTAATTTCTACAATTTCTTGAT
>JANQTQ010000067.1:0-9551 GCA_030731625.1 Polaribacter sp.
CTAATAAAGTAGTAATCAATCCTCCAGAAGCAATATCGTGCCCTGCAACAATTTTATCAGCTTTAATTACATCTTGAATGGTATTAAAAACCGTTTTTAAATACTGAGGATTTGTTACATCCGGAGTTTCATTTCCAATTGCATTTAAAATTTGATTGAAAGAACTTCCTCCTAATTTAAACTCATCTTGAGAAATGTTAATATAATAAATATTTCCGCCATCAATTTGTAAAACAGGCTCAACAACTTTGCTAATTTCATTACAATTTCCTGCTGCAGAAATAATTACGGTTCCGGGAGAAATTACATCACCATCAGCATATTTTTGCTTCATAGATAAAGAATCTTTTCCGGTTGGAATATTGATTCCTAAATCGATGGCAAATTCTGAAACTGCTTTTACAGCTTTGTATAAACGTGCATCTTCACCTTCATTTTTACAAGGCCACATCCAGTTTGCAGAGAGCGATACGCTCTTTAAATTTTCTTTTAAAGGAGCCCAAATAATATTAGTTAAAGATTCTGTAATTGCATTTCTACTTCCGGCAGCAGGGTCAATTAACGCAGAAATAGGAGCGTGGCCAATTGAAGTTGCAACACCTTCTTTTCCAAGATAATCGAGTGCCATTACACCAACATTATTTAACGGAATTTGCAAAGAACCCACACATTGTTGTTTAGCAACTTTACCACCAACGCATCGGTCTACTTTATTTGTTAACCAATCTTTACAAGCAACAGCTTCTAACTGTAAAACTTGCTCTAGATAGATGTGTAAATTTTTTGACTTATAACGCGGATTTTTATAATTTCTGATAACCGTTTTGTCGGTCATAATTGTTTTTGGCGATGAACCAAACATATCTTCAAGCGCTAAATCCATTGGTTTTTTTTCCGTTGATTTAGATTCAAAAGTAAAACGATCATTACCGGTTACATCTCCAACAGTATACATTGGCGAACGCTCACGATCTGCAATTTTTTGTAAAGTATCAATATGTTTTTCGGCAATTACTAATCCCATTCTTTCTTGAGATTCGTTTCCAATAATTTCTTTTGCTGATAAAGTTGGATCACCAACAGGTAATTTATCTAAATCAATTTTTCCACCAGTATCTTCAACTAATTCTGATAAACAATTTAAATGTCCACCAGCACCATGATCGTGAATAGAAACGATAAAGTTTTCTTCGCTTTCTACCATACCACGAACTGCATTTGCAGCACGTTTTTGCATTTCTGGATTAGAACGTTGCACGGCGTTTAATTCAATTCCTGATGCAAATTCTCCTGTATCTGCAGATGAAACAGCAGCACCACCCATCCCAATTCTGTAGTTTTCTCCACCAAGAATTACAATTTTATCTCCTTCTTTAGGTGTATCTTTTAAGGCCTGATCTGCTTTTCCGTATCCAATTCCTCCAGCTTGCATAATTACTTTATCGTATCCTAATTTTCTAGCACTAGAAGTACTTACAGCAGAATTCTCTTCATGTTCAAAAGTTAAAACAGAACCCGTAATTAAAGGTTGCCCAAATTTGTTTCCAAAATCGGATGCGCCGTTTGATGCTTTTATTAAAATATCCATAGGAGTTTGGTATAACCAATCTCTTGCTTCAAATTTATTTTCCCAATATCTGGTGTTTTTAACTGCATCTATAGATGCTTCTAAACGAGAATACGAAGTCATATAAACTGCAGTTCCTGCTAAAGGTAAAGAACCTTTTCCGCCTGCAAGTCTATCTCTAATTTCTCCTCCAGAACCCGTTGCTGCTCCGTTAAAAGGCTCAACAGTTGTTGGGAAATTATGAGTTTCTGCTTTTAAAGAAATTACAGAATCAAAAAGAGATGTTTGATAAAAGTCTGGTTTGTCTGCTGTTTTTGGTGCAAATTGCTCCACTTTTGGTCCTTTTACAAAAGCCACATTGTCTTTATATGCAGAAACAATATCGTTTGGAAATTGTTTCGATGTTTCTTTGATCAATTTGAATAATGAAGTTGGCATTTCTTCATCATCAATAACAAAAGTTCCGTTAAATATTTTATGACGACAGTGTTCTGAGTTTACTTGGCTAAATCCAAAAACTTCAGAATCTGTTAATTTTCTACCTATTTTAGTAGCAACACTTTCTAAATAGTTAACCTCTTCATCACTTAAAGACAATCCTTCTTGCGTATTATAAGCGGCAATATCTTCAATATTTAAAATTGGTTCTGGTTTTATATTGATCGCAAATGATTCTTGATGTAAACTTTTAAATTTCTCAGAAATCATTGGATCAAAATCAGAAAAATCTTCTGTAACAGCCGTAAATTCTTCGATTCTGATGATATCTTTAATACCCATATTCTGAGTGATTTCTACAGCATTTGTACTCCAAGGAGTAATCATTGCTGCTCTTGGGCCAACAAAAAAAGCATCTATTGATGTTTCTTCTATTTTTGGTTGATTAGCAAATAACCAAGTCAGTTTAGAAATTGTTGTCTTAGCTAAATCTTTTGTTGTTTGAACAGCAAAAACTTGGCTGTTAATATGTCCAAAGAAATGAATCATTATAGTGTTTATTTGGGTGTTGTTGTAAAAAATGCAAATTTACTTTTTTTAAGCTAATTTCTAACGAATTAATTGACTGAAATTTATGAGTTGTTCACGAGTTTATAAACAAAAAAAGACTGCTTTTTTAAGGCAGTCTTTTAGGATGATTTAAAAATATACGATTAGTTTTTTATCAGTTTTTTAGAAATAATTGCATTGTCTATGTTCATTTTTACGACATAAACATCTTTTGATAAACTTGAAATATCTATACTGTTGTTACTTTCTGTGATTTTTGCTGATTTTACTAATTGACCTAAAATAGTAAAGATTTGAACTGAAATATTTTTATTCGTATTAAAATAAATGGTATTTCCATTTACCGGATTAGGGTACATTTTAAAGGTTTCTAAACTTTCATCTATTGTGCTTAATGTAGAATAGCAAGTCCATGTTAAATCATCTATAATTACACGGTCTGCTTCAGAACCTGCTCTTGTAATCTCAATACTAATATTTCCAGCTACATTAATATTCGAAATAGTTGTCGTTTTTTGCTCTGTATCATAAGGTAATGTACCAACAATATTTCCATTTACTAAAACATTTAAGTTACCAGAACCTCCGGTAAAAACGCGCATGGTAGATGCAGTTAAACTTCCCATTCCATTTGCAAATGTAGAAGAAGTCATAGATCCAACTACATTATCTCTAAGAAGAGCAATAGCAATAGCTCTTCCGTTTAATGTTTGGTCTGTTCTAGATTTAACAGCATTCCATTCTATACCATCATCTCCAGTCCAAGTTAAACTTGAATAAGATCCACTATTTGCTGGCATATTTTCAAAAGTTTCAGCCCCACAAGTTGAAGTTGGTGCAGTTGTAGTTGCATTTATTGCAGAAGACTTGTCAGACACGTTATTTGCGATATCTCTTGCTAAAACACTTACACTATAAGTTGTATTTGAGTTTAAGCCTATAGCAGTATATGTTGTTGTTGTAGATGTTCCTTCTAAGTTTCCATTTAAAAATATATCATAACTAGCAACAGAAGAATCATCTGTAGAAGCATTCCAATTTACTATAAAACTAGTACCTGTTTCATTTGTTATTGTAATGTTTGTAGGTACAGATGGAGCAGCATTATCTGTTAAAGTTGTTCCGTTTACTGCAGTAGATTGTGCAGATTTATTGCTTGCAATATCTTTTGCTAAAACGGTAATACTATAGTTTGTGCCAGAATTTAGGTTTGTTATTGTATAATTTGTGTTTGTTGAGTTGCCATGTAAAGAACCATCAACATAAATTTCATATTTTGTTACTGCTACGTTATCAGAAGAAGCATTCCATGATACATCTATTGTGGTTGTTGTAATATTACTTAAAGATACATTTGTAGGCGTTGTTGGTGCTTCAGAATCTGATGTTATATAAAGTCCCCATGAGTCTAATGCATCATTTCCGCCCCAAATTCTTGTAGCTAAATAAGCATTATCTATAAATGGGTTTCTGTTTCCTTGAGCATATGTATTGTTCGTATTTTCATGATAGGTGTTTCTTTGTCTTTCAAAATCGGAAACTGGATCTTCAACATTCCATTCTAAAAATAAATCAATCATATCATCACCAGCATTTGCATTATTGCCAATACCAACTCCGGTTGGTTTACATTGATCACCATAATGGATGTACATATACATCATAATTCTAGCAACGTCACCTTTCCATTCATCACCAGGATACCAACCACCATTTTGATCACCAGCATCACCAGATCCATTCGTAAATTTTGTATTTCCTCTTAGACTATTAAAATCTACATCTGAAGGGCGTAAGTGATGCGCATCTGCACCAGGTCCGGCTTCTCCTAAGTTTGGAGTTCCTAGAGATTTTGGGTATACATGTTCCCTGTTCCAATCTCCTTGACCACCACCATTTTGATTTGCATTTCTAGTTCTCGAAGTTGAACCCGTTGCAGAATAACCATATATTAGTAAAACTTCTGAACTATTTGCAGGGTTTAGATCTGTTGCTTGTAAAGCTCCCCAACCATAAGATAAAATATTAGTATGAGCACTTATCGTTTTTGTTGCTAAATTTTGTTTTAGTTTTAAACCTTCTGCAGTTAAATCTACATCATTATAATAAGATTCTTGTGCATTTGCAATTAAAACAAATAATAAAGATGTTAAAAGTAAAATTTTTTTCATTTTTTTTTAGATTAAAAAAACGACCCAGTTATGAATCGTTTTTGTTAATGAATAATTTGAAATATTAATTTTTTATTAGTTTTTTAATCACAGAATTGCTGCCAGAAGCTACTTTTACAAAGTAAATTCCTGTTGATAGTGTTGATATATTAATACTATTTTTAGAGCTATTTATTTTACTATCAAGAATTAATTTACCCACAACATTGTATACTTTTACATCTAAATTATCTGTTGATTGAAAATATACGACATTTCCGTTTGTAGGATTCGGATACATTTTAAAAGAATTTAAACCAGTATCAGAAGTACTTAGCGTAGAAGTGTGACGTCCAAAACCATCAAAGGTAATTGATAAAGCATCCCATTCATTTCTATCAAAAGTTGTATTTGGTTTAGAAATAGTAGCTTTTCTTCTTAAAGTTTCATCTTGAACATTATAGCTAGAGTTGCCCTCTTGACCAACAATATCAATTAAAACTCCATTTTTAAACAAACCTACAGGATCGTTACCGTTAAAATTCATTGGAGATCCATATCCATAAGGAAAAGTATCAATATTTGGAGGTCCCACAAGATCTGTTTCTGCAAGTAAAATAGAATTATCTGCATCTGCATGTCTAATTACAAATACATCTCCAGGTACAATACTTCCGTTACCTAAAGGATAATCATCTCCCCAAGATCCACCATTAGATTGTTTTTGTATCGAATAGTTAGATAAATTGATTGTAGAAGCAGTAAGGTTTACAATTTCAATGGCTTTATTATTACCACCTTCTTGGGTTGATGGCTCTACATATTCTGATATAAATAATTCTGTAACTCCGTTAGAGGTTCCTGCTGTTGTAGTTACGTTTGCAGAAGTACTTTTGTCAGATTTATTTGCATCAGCATCAAATGCTAAAATTTGCACAGCATAGGTTGTAGACGTAGTTAAACCTGTTACAGTATAAAAATCATCTGTAGTTGTACCAACTAACACATTATCAACATAGATTTCATAACCTGAAACCACATTATTATCTGTAGAAGCTGTCCAAGAAACTTTAAAAGAAGAGTCTGTTTGGTTGCTAAAAACTAGGTTTGTTGGGGTAGTAGGTGCGTTTGCATCTTGTAAAGTTGTTCCGCTTATAGAAGCACTTGCAGATGACATATTATTAATCAAATCTTTGGCAACAACAGTAAAATTATAAGCGGTATTTGTTGTTAAATTAGAAAAAGTAATAGATGTATTGGGTGTTTGTGCTTTTAAAATACCGTCTATATATACATTATAGCCAGTTACGCCTATATTGTCTGAAGATGCAGACCAAGAAACAGTTATAGAATTTAATGTGATGTTATTTAGCGTAACATTTGCAGGTGTTGTTGGTGCTTGTGTATCTGTAGATGTATAATAATTCCAACGATCTTCTGCTGAGTTTCCTCCCCAAATTCTAGTTGCTAAATACGGGTTGTCTATAAACGGATTTCTATTTCCTTGAGCGTAGGTGTTTGAAGTGTTTTCGTGATACGTATTTCTAGCTATTTCTATTGCCGAAACAGGATCTTCTACATTCCATTGTAAAAATAAATCAATCATTTCATCAGAGGTAAATTCATTGCTACCAACACCAACATTTGTAGGTAAACATTGACTTCCATAACGAAGGTACATATACATAATCATTCTTGCCGCATCTCCTTTCCACTCATCACCAGGATACCAACCTCTTGTATTTGGTCCATCCGGGCCATAATAAGTTACATTTGATCTACTAGAATTACCAGAACCTGGAGCAAGTTTAAAATTATTTCTTTCAGAATTTCTAGTTCTATCAGCAGCTCTTAAATTGTGCGCATCAGATCCAGGACCTTGACTACTACCTTCTCCTATTAAAATAGGATTTGCTAAAGATTTAGAAAAAACATGTTCTCTGTTCCAAACAAAACTTTCGCCAGTTCCTCTGTCTTGCAGACTATTATCTCTAGTTCTGTCGTTTGTAATATCTTGGTCCGTTCCGTTTTCCCATCCATATATTAAAATAACTTCGGATGTATTAGCAGGATTGGCATCTGTAATTTTAGTTGCTTCCCAAACTCCTGGAGTATACGTAAGCATATTTGTATGAGTTGCAATTATCTTAGTGGCTAATGCAGCTTTAAGTTGAGCGCCAGATAAAGTTAAATTTACATCATTATAATAGGTTTCTTGCGAAAAAGAAACAGCATAAACAGTCATTACAATTAAAAGAAGTAGTTTTTTTATCATTTTTTTGATTTAAATTATACAAAATGTTACTTTCTTTTTCTAGCAATGAAAAATTATATATAGAAGTATAAATTTATTTCCTTTCTAAAAGCGCCATATAAAATCCGTCGAAACCAGAAATATGCGCTAATACTTTTTTATCAGAGACAAAGGTAAAATCTTTTCCGGCTTCTGATGTTAAGAAATTCTTAACTTGTTCTTGATTTTCTGAAGGTAAAACAGAACAGGTTGCATACACCATTTTTCCACCTGGTTTTACCATTTTAGAATATTGTTGTAAAACTTCTTGTTGTACTTTTTTAATGTTTTCTATAAATTCTGGTTGAAGCTTCCATTTAGAATCAGGATTTCTACGGATAACGCCCAAACCAGAACAAGGAGCATCAATTAAAACTCTGTCTGCTTTTTCGTGTAATTTTTTAATCACTTTTGTAGAATCGATAACACGTAAATCTATATTATGTGCACCATTTCTACGAGCTCTAATTTTAAGTTTTTTCAATTTACTTTCGTAAATATCCATGGCAATTATTTGCCCTTTATTTTCCATTAAAGCAGATAAATGCAATGTTTTTCCGCCAGCACCAGCACACGTATCAATTACTTTCATTCCGGGTTTTACATCTAAATACGCAGCAACTAAGTGCGATGAAGCATCTTGCACTTCAAATAAACCGTTGTGAAAAGCTTCTGATTTAAACACATTTGCTCTTTCTGGCAATAGTAATGCATCTGGGTGGTTTGGTAAAAACTCTGTAATAATATCTTCTGCTTTTAATTTCTTTTGAAGAATTTCTTTAGAACCGTTTAATGTATTTGTTCTTAAAATTACTTTAGCTTGCTCATTTAAAGCAGCAATTTCTTTGGTCCAAACTTCTTCTCCTAACTCAGCAACACACATTTCATCCATCCAATCAGGAATAGATTCTCTGTATTTTCTAATTCTAGATAGTTCTGCGAAACGACCTTTTATTCTTCTTTCTGGCACATCACCAATTTGATTCCAATCTGGTAATTTAATTCCTCTTAAAATACACCAAACAGAAAATAATCTCCAAATATTATCTCTGTCAAAAGGCGCTTTTACTTCTGCAATTTCAGAGTATAAACGGTTCCAACGAACAATGTCGTAAATAGTTTCTGCAACAAACTTACGGTCTCTTGCTCCCCAGCGTTTGTCTCTTTTTAAGGCTTTTTCTACAGCTTTGTCTGCGTAAACGCCTTCGTTAAATATGTCTCTAATACTGTCTATAACAGCAAATGTTAAGTTTCTATGTAATCTCATTTTTTATTATAATAGTGTGCAAAGGTACATTAAATAAAAGGTATTTTGTATTTTCGTGTTTCATAAATATTAAAGTTGAATTTAAGTTATCCAATTACATATATTAAAGGAGTAAGTGTGCAAAGAGCAGCGCTTTTGTTCACAGAGTTGGGCATTAAAACTTGTAATGATTTGCTCAATTTTTTTCCGTTCAGATATATTGATAAAACTGCTTTTTATGATATAAGAGATTTACAACCAAATTCATCTGAGGTACAAATTGTAGGTAAAATTACTAGTATTAAATCGGTTGCACAAAAAAGAGGCAGTAGGTTAGTAGCTACTTTACAAGATGCAACAGGAACCATGGAATTGGTTTGGTTTAAAGGTCAAAAATGGATTAAAGACGCTATTAAACCAAACGAACCTTATGTTGTCTATGGCAAGTTGAATCATTATAATGGTAGTTTTAGTATTCCGCATCCAGAAATGGAATTGGTTACAGAATATAAAAAAAAGTTGCAAACTAAAATGCAACCTGTATATCCATCCACAGAAAAATTAACAAATTCGGGCGTTTCTAATAAAATGATTAGAACGTATATTCAAAATTTATTACAGCAAGTTTTTGACAAAATAGAAGAGAGTTTATCAGAAGAAATTATCGGTGATTTTAAGTTGATGCACAAACGTGATGCGTATTTAAATGTCCATTTTCCAAAAAGTCAAGAAGATTTAGCTAAAGCAGAATATCGTTTAAAATTCGAAGAATTATTTTTTATTCAGTTACAATTATTACGTAAAAAACTCATCAATAAAACCAAAATAAAAGGATTTGTTTTTGAAAATGTAAGCGATTATTTTAATGATTTTTATAGTAATCATTTGCCTTTCGATTTAACAAATGCACAAAAAAGAGTACTTAGAGAAATTAGAAAAGATGTAGGTTCTGGTGCACACATGAATAGACTTTTACAAGGTGATGTTGGATCAGGAAAAACCATTGTTGCACTTTTAACCATGCTTTTGGCTATTGATAATGGATATCAAGCCACAATTATGGCGCCAACAGAAATTTTAGCAACACAACATTATCATGCAATTTCTGGGTTGTTATCAAAAATGGATATCAATGTAGATTTATTAACAGGATCTGTAAGAGTAAAAAAACGGAGAGAAATTCATAAAAATTTAGAAGACGGAACCTTACATATTTTAATTGGTACGCATGCTTTATTAGAAGACAAAGTACAATTCAAAAATTTAGGAATTGCTATTATTGATGAG
>JANQTQ010000067.1:9561-21413 GCA_030731625.1 Polaribacter sp.
AATAAATACGATGTAATCGTCATCTTGTTGGCAAAATCGCAGAGAGATGAAAATGCTATGAAGAATGAATGAAAAAATGGCAGATGGCCCAGGCTCTGACGTCTGGTACATTAATTGTCAATTCAAAAATTTAGGAATTGCCATTATTGATGAGCAACATCGTTTTGGCGTGAAACAGCGTTCACAATTGTGGAATAAAGGAGGAAGAAGCCCATCCCAACCTTCACAAAGGGAAGGAGCTGAAATTCGGAATCGTTACGAAACCGGTCGTCCATCAGTTTATAAATTGATGAAGGAACTACAAGTAGAACGTAAAAAACAAACTACTGAAGCAGAGCAAATCTTATGGGAGCAGCTAAAGACAAAGAAATTAGATTCTAAATTTAGAAGACAACATATTGTAGATGAATTTATAGTTGATTTTATCTGTATTTCTAAAAAACTAATTATAGAAGTTGATGGAAAATATCATAATACAAAAGAACAACAAGAAGCTGTTGAATTAAGAACTACAATTCTGACTGAATTAGGTTTTAAAGTGATAAGATTCACAAACGAAGAAGTAATTGCGGATATTGAAAGTGTTTTGAGTAAAATTTCTCAAGATTTGAAAAGCCTCCCCTTTGGGAAGGTTGGAGGGGCTGTTCCTCCTCACATTTTAGTAATGACGGCAACACCTATTCCAAGAACTTTGGCAATGTCTGTATATGGCGATTTAGATATTTCTGTAATTGATGAATTACCTCCAGGACGAAAAGAAATAAAAACGGTACATCGATTTGATAGTAATAGATTAGCTGTCTTTAAATTTATGAGAGATGAAATTGAAAAAGGCAGACAGGTTTATATTGTGTATCCATTGATTGAAGAATCTGAAGCAATGGATTATAAGGATTTAATGGATGGTTTTGAAAGTGTTTCTCGAGATTTTCCATCGCCAAAATATCAAATAAGTATTGTGCACGGTAAAATGAAACCTAAAGATAAAGAATTCGAAATGCAACGTTTTGTAAAAGGCGAAACACAAATTATGGTTGCCACAACTGTAATTGAAGTTGGTGTAAATGTGCCCAATGCAAGTGTGATGATTATAGAAAGTTCAGAACGATTTGGTTTATCTCAATTACATCAGTTAAGAGGAAGAGTAGGCAGAGGTGCAGACCAAAGTTATTGTATATTATTGTCTAGTTATAAGTTATCCGAAGAAGGTAAAACGCGTATAAAAACCATGGTAGAAACATCCGACGGATTTAAAATAGCAGAAGTAGATTTAAAATTACGTGGGCCAGGAAACTTAATGGGAACCCAACAAAGTGGTGTTTTAAACCTTAAAATTGCTGATGTCGTAAAAGATACCAAAATTTTAGTGAATGCCAGAAATACTGCAATTGCTGTTTTACAAGAGGATTCTAATTTGTCGAAACCAGAAAATGCGAATATTAAAAAAACGTATGTAGAAGTGTCTAAAAACTCTAAAATTTGGAGTGAGATTAGTTAAGTATTTAAAACAGGAAATGTATAATTATAAATTTAAGGTATCAAATCAATTCCTTATATAAAATATCAATAAATTTTTAGTTTAAATAGATTTCAAAAAGGGACTAAAAAGCGTGAAACAATAAAGTTCTATTAAAATCTATCTAATATAATAGGTATTTATAGAAGCATAATTTATTTCCTACTATTAAGTGTATTTAGATAATTAAAACACGTGTTTAATATTTTATAAATCACTTGAGATGCCTATATTTGCAGCAACAATTAGAAAAATAAATAAACTAAATTAGTAAAATATGAAAAAACCTACTATCGGATTTATCGGCCTTGGCCTTATGGGAGGGAACATGGTTGAAAATCTTCAAAACAGAGGTTTCGAGTTAACGGTAATGGATCTTAATAAAGATGAAGTTGCAAGAGTTATTGCTCGTGGTAATGCTACAGAAGCTTCTTCGCCAAAAGAATTGGCAGAAAAAAGCGATATTATAATGTTCTGTTTAACAACTTCTGCAGTAGTAGAAAAAATTGTTTATGGAGAACAAGGTGTTTTAGCGGGTATTAAAGAGGGTGCTGTTTTAATCGATTTTGGAACATCTATTCCTGCTTCTACTATAAAAATAGGTAAAGATCTTGCAGCTAAAGGTGCTGGTATGATTGATGCACCATTAGGTAGGACTCCTGCACATGCAAAAGATGGTTTGCTTAATATTATGGCAGCTGGTAACAAAGAAACTTTTGATAAAGTAAAACCAATTCTTGACCAACAAGGTGAAAACGTATTTTATTTAGGAGGTGCTGGTGCTGGTCATACAACGAAGCTAATTAATAATTTTATGGGAATGACAACGGTTGTAGCAATGTCTCAAGCTTTTGCAGCTGCAGAACTTGCAGGGGTAGATACAGCACAATTATTTGACATTATGTCTTCTGGTCCTTCGAATTCTCCTTTTATGAAATTCTGTAAAAACTATGCTGTAGATAATGTAAGTGATTTAGGTTTTTCTATTGCAAATGCAAATAAAGATTTAGGCTATTTTGTTCAGATGATGAATGATCTTGGTACAACTTCTCAAATTGCAGAAGCTACGTCTTCTAATCTTCAAGCGGCTGTAGCTGCAGATATGGGAAGTGGTAATGTTCCAGAAATTTTTGATTATTTTTTAAAATTGAAAAAATAATTAAACAAAATTATATTTCAGAAGTTAGAAACGATTGTTTTGTCTAGACTTTTGAAAAGTGTTTTTATGGTTTAAAATGCTACTAAAGGATGTCGATACATATTTCGTCATCCTTTTTTTCTTTTCAAATATGATTTAAAAAGCCCTTAATTTAAGAGACTTTTCTAAATAAAAATAAGTAGTTTTTAATGCTTTATCTTTTACGAAACTTCTAACAAATTCCATTTCGCCATTCTTTTTAAAGTGCCTATCTTTATCCGCTGTAAATAGTAACTTTTTAATGGAAATCTACAAAGAAAATAAACTTAAAGTATACAATTCTCTTAGCAAACAAAAAGAGGATTTTAAAACCATAACAGACGGATATGTAGGGATGTACGTTTGTGGTCCAACAGTATATAGCAATGCGCATTTAGGAAATGTAAGAACATTTATGTTTTTTGATGTTGTATATCGCTATTTATTACATTTGGGCTACAAAGTGCGTTATGTGCGTAATATTACAGATGCTGGTCATTTAGAAAATGATGCAGATGAAGGTGAAGACAGAATTGCAAAAAAAGCACGTTTAGAGCAAATTGAACCCATGGAAGTGGTGCAACGTTATACCGTTGACTTTCATGATGTGCTTAAAAATTACAACTTTTTACCACCAAGTATCGAGCCAACAGCAACAGGTCATATTGTAGAACAGATAGAAATGATTAAAGAAATCATAGAAAAAGGTTTTGCGTATGAAGTAAATGGTTCTGTTTATTTTGATGTTTTAGAATACAATAAAAAAGAACATTACGGAATCCTTTCTGGTCGTAAAGTAGAAGATTTAATTCATAATACACGTTCGTTAGACGGTCAATCTGATAAGAAAAATCCACAAGATTTTGCCCTTTGGAAAAAAGCGGATGAAAGACATATTATGCGCTGGCCTTCGCCTTGGAGTGATGGTTTTCCTGGTTGGCATTTAGAATGTTCTGTAATGAGCACCAAATATTTAGGCGAACAATTTGATATTCATGGAGGCGGAATGGATTTAAAATTCCCGCATCACGAATGTGAAATTGCACAATCTAAAACATGTAGTGGTAAAACTCCTGTAAATTATTGGATGCATACAAATATGCTCTTGTTAAATAGCCAAAAAATGGCAAAATCAACAGGTAATTTTATTTTACCAAACGAGATTTTATCAGGAAAAAACAACATTTTACCAAAAGCGTTTTCAGCGAGTGTTGTTCGTTTTTTTAACATGCAAGCCAATTATAGAAGCATTTTAGATTTTTCTGGAGAAGCTTTAGAAGCATCAGAAAAAGGACATGCTAAATTGATGGAAGCTGTAAATTTCCTAGAAAAGATTGAAGCAGGAAAAACATCTACTTTTGATGTTCAAAAATGGAAAAAGGATTGTTATGCAGCAATGAATGACGATTTTAATACGCCAATGTTAATTGCACATTTATTTGAAGCTGTAAAAGTGATTAATCAAATAAAAGAACAAAAAGCAAGTTTAACTGCAGATGATTTAGCAGAATTAAAAACGACAATAAAAGCACTTGTTTTTGATGTTTTAGGATTGATGAATGAAAATTCTCAAGACAATTCAGAAAAAATAAAAGGAGTAGTTGAGTTGTTGATTAAATTGAGAAAAGAAGCAAGAGAAAATAAAGACTGGGCGTTGTCTGATCAAATTAGAGACGAATTAATTGCATTAGGAATTCAATTAAAAGATGGCAAAGAAGGCACAACTTTTTCAGTTAATTAAAAGCCCATCCCAACCTTCCCAAAGGGAAGGAGTTCTAATCATCCTAAAATCAACGGATTATTAAATATTAAATTTGCTGTATTTTTTTTAATTAAAATGAGAATGTTTAAAATCAATGGAAAATAAATCTGAAAAAAAAACAAGTAGTAAATTCCCCCTTTGGGGGCTAGGGGGCTTTTTTTCATTTCCATTTATATTGCTTGTTCGTTTTTATCAAGCGGCAATATCACCTTATACACCGTCAACTTGTAGATACAGTCCTACGTGTTCGCATTACACAATAGAGGCTTTGCAAAAACATGGTTTATTTTCTGGTGGATGGATGGCTTTGAAAAGAATATTTAGTTGTCATCCTTGGGGAGGAAGTGGTTATGATCCTGTACCAGAAAAGAAAGAATAAAAATTAATGTCATTACAAATGACAAAAAAAGAATAAAAAAGTATGAATTTTTTAGCAATAGAATGGAATCCATCCTTAGGTATTGATCTAGGATTTTTTGTGGTACGTTGGTACAGTTTAATGTTTGTAACTGCATTTTTGTTGGGTTTACATCTGATGAAAAAAATATATATTAAAGATGAAATTCCGTTAGAAAAACTAGATACTTTATTTATGTATACGTTTATTTCAATGCTTGTTGGTATGCGTTTAGGAGATGTTTTCTTTTATAGTTGGGAGTATTATCAAAACCATTTATTAGAAATTATTATTCCGTTTAAACAAATAAACGGAACATGGAAATTTACAGGTTTTACGGGGTTTGCAAGTCATGGAGCAGCAATTTCTATTATTATAACGATGTATTTCTATGCTAAAAAACACTTAAATAAACCTTGGTTATTTATTTTAGATAGATTGGCAATTATGGTTGCTTTGGCAGGTTTCTTTATAAGAATGGGAAATTTCTTTAACTCAGAGATTTACGGAAAAGAAACAGGTTCTAATTTTGGCGTTATTTTTAAAGCAAACGGAGAAGATTTTGCAAGACATCCAACGCAATTATATGAAGCCTTTAGTTATTTAGCTTTATTTTTTGTTTTGTGGTTTTTATATTGGAAAACCAATAAAAAACAACAAGTAGGTTACATATTTGGTTTATTTATGGTGGTTTTATGGACGCTACGTTTTGTAATTGAATTTTTAAAAGTAGAACAAGCAGAGGGTAGAGAAGATGGGTTTTTTAATTTATTAAATACGGGTCAAATATTAAGTATTCCTTTGATTTTAATAGGTATTTGGTTGATGTTTAAAAAAACTAAAAAAGCAGCATAGGTTTGATAGAAAAATTAAAACAACGTTGGAATTTAAAAAGTAACTGGTCTATTATAGCTATTTTATTGGTTTTCTCAATTAATGGTTCTTTTGCCACTTGGGTAGCAAAACCTATAACAGCTTTTTTTGGATTAACCTTAGAAACCGTTTCGCCATTTATTTTTTGGCCTTTAAGAATATTGTTAATATTTCCAATTTACCAATTGACTTTACCAATTGTAGGTTGGTTTTTTGGACAATTTAAGTTCTTTTGGGCTTTTGAGAAAAAGTTTTTAAGCAGGTTAGGTTTAGGTTTTTTGTTTAAGGAAAGTAATTAACTATCAATAGTTAAATCTTTTGTTTTATTTAGATCTTCTTTCTTGATCACATAAGTGTAAATCCACATTATGGTAAATGTGGGTATTACATCAATCCCTGGAATAATTTCTTCTAAAAAACTGATAAAACCCGCAATTTTACCCTTATTTCCTTTGTGCATTTTGGTCATTATATATCCAGAAATTGGCGCCCAAAATATATCAAAAGGAATAATGGTTATGAAACCAATAGCATCTAGTACGATACTTAAAATTAATTTTTTATATTTTTTATCCATTTATTTTATTTGCTTGTGATAAATCAAAATTCTTGCCAAAAAATATTGTTTTGTATTAGAAAATTTTAAGTTTGTTAAAAGTAATACTTCAAAATGAATTTTAAAGATTTCAGTAAAAAAATTGAAGCGCTAAAAAGTAAAGAATTAGGAGGTTTGGAGGCTCAATTTAAAATGGCGCCTAAACTTCGTTTACAATATGACAAAGATAAAATAGCCGCTAATAAACCTAGAAAAGCAGCTGTTTTGGTGTTATTTTATCCAAATAAAGAAAATGAAACTTGCTTTTTATTAACGCAAAGAGCCAGTTATAAAGGCACACATTCTGCGCAAATTAGTTTTCCTGGTGGAAAATTAGAAAAATCTGATAAAAATTTAGAACAAACTGCTTTAAGAGAAACGCAAGAAGAAGTTGGGGTTTTGCCTTCATCCGTAGAAATTATTAGAGAATTAACAGACGTATATATTCCGCCAAGTAATTTTTTGGCTACTCCGTTTTTAGGTTTTGTAGCTCAAAGACCTAATTTTATTTTAAATCATGAAGTTGCTGTAGAAATTGAAGTTTTATTGAGCGATTTATTAGATGATGAATCTGTTACAACCGTTACTTTGGATACTTCTTATATGAAAAAAATTGAAGTGCCATGTTTTAAAATGAACGATTATATTGTTTGGGGAGCAACCGGAATGATGCTTTCTGAAATTAAAGAACTCTTAAAATAGCAAGTTCTTAAATAGTTTTGTAATTTTGTGAAGTTAACCAAGTATAAAAACACTATAAATGCCCCTATTTAAAAGAAATCCTTTTGGACATTATTTAATTCTAAAGAAATGGCTCATTCGTATTTTGGGAATAATATCTCATAATAGATATCGAAAATTTAACGAACTCCAAATAGAAGGATCAGAAATACTAAGAAATTTACCAGATAAAAACGTACTTTTTATTTCTAACCATCAAACTTATTTTGCTGATGTTGCAGCGATGTTTCATGTGTTTAATGCATCCTTAAAAGGTAGAGATGACTCCATTAGGAATATTGGTTATATTTGGAATCCGAAATTGAATGTATATTTTGTGGCTGCAGGCGAAACAATGAGAGCAGGTTTGTTACCAAAAATATTTGCATATGCAGGTTCTGTTTCTATTGACAGAACTTGGCGTAGTCAAGGTAAAGATGTAAATAGACAAGTAAAAAACTCAGATATTTCTAACATTGGTAAAGCCATAAAAGATGGCTGGGTTATAACTTTTCCGCAAGGAACAACAACACCATTTAAGCCAATTAGAAGAGGTACAGCGCATATTATTAAAACTTTCAAACCTGTTGTAGTGCCAATTGTTATTGATGGTTTTAGGCGTTCTTTTGATAAAAAAGGATTGAATATTAAAAAACGTAATGTATTACAATCTATGATTATTAAACAACCGTTAGATATAGATTATGAAAATGAAGATGTGTGTGATATTATCACCAAAATTGAGTTTGCAATAGAGCAACACCCGTCATTTTTGAAGGTATTATCAGTAAAAGAATTAGAAGAACTTAGAAAAGAAGAAGAAGAATTAAACGAACAAAGAACATTCTGGAAATCCTGATTTTTTAATTCGTATTTATCCTTTTAAAAACATCCATTTGCAAAACAAATGGATGTTTTTTTTAGTTTTTACTTTTCTAGAAGGTGTTTTTACTTTTAAATATTAGTAGCAAATTCGGAGTTTTTTTATGTTTTTTGTCGTTATTAATATTTTTAATTTATATCACTATTTTTATTACATTGCACACTGATAATTGGTTAACCAATTATCAGGAATTTAATAGGAAAGCATAAACAATCAAAACCAGTAATATAAAAATGAATATAAAATCACAAAATTTTTTTAAATCGTTTCTATCTACTGCGTTTGTATTTTGTTTTATGATTCCTGCAATGGCTCAAGTACCTTCAGACTTAATGAATAACTGTAATCAATGGAAAATTACGTATCCAAATGGTGTTGAAGACAAAACCTTATGTGGCGAACCTAATAACGAGTATTTTTATGTAAATGATGCTAAAGATGCTATCGTTTTTTTTACACCAATAAGAAGTGATAATGGTACAACACCTAATTCTAGTTATATTCGATCTGAACTTAGAGAAAGAGAAGTAACTGGTAATTCAGATATTTATTGGACAACCACAGGTTCTCATATGCTGTATGTAAAACAAGCTATCACTCATTTACCAATTATAAAGCCACATTTAGTAGCAACACAAATTCATGGTAATAAAGACGATGGAATTGATGATTCTATGGTTTTAAGATTAGAAAATTCACATTTATTTTTATCTTTTAATGGTGGTGAATTAAGAAGTAATGTAACGGTTAAAACAAATTATGTTTTAGGAACTAAACACGAAATTATTTTTTTAATTAAAGATGGTAAGCATTATTGTTATTATTCCGAAGATGGAAACCTTTTAAATGCATACAATACCAATACTGCAGCTTCTTATTTAGTAAAAGCAGAAGGGAATGATTATGTAATGGATTTAAATTATGACCAAACGTATTTTAAAGTAGGAAATTATACGCAGAGTAATTCGGAAAAAGAAGGAAGTGAAACTAATAATCCAAATAATTATGGAGAAGTTTTAGTATATGATTTTTCTGTTGTGCATGATGCAGTAGCGGTAAACGGTGTATCATTTTCACCAAGTAGTTTAAATATTTTATTAGGTGCAACACAGCAATTATCTGCAGTAGTGAGTCCTTCAAATGCTACAAATAAAGCCGTAAGTTATACAAGTTCAAACACAGCTGTTGCAACGGTGAGTCAAAGCGGATTATTAACTTCTGTGGCTGTCGGTAACGCTATCATTACAGCTACAACCGCAGAAGGTAGTTTTACAGCAACTTGTGCTATTACTGTTATACAAAATGCAGAAGGACCAAATTTAGCGCTAAATAAATCAGCAACAGGAACCGGAACTCCAGATGGCAGCAATGTAATTGCTAATTTAGTGGATGGAAATACAAGCAGCAGATGGTCTGTTTCTGGGTATCCTCAAACAGCTTTAATAGATTTAGGTCAGGTATATAATTTAGGAAGAACAGAATTAGTTTGCTACTCAGATAGAGCGTATAAATATACTATTTCTGCTTCTGAAACAGAAAACGGAACTTATACTCAATTAGTAAATAGAGCAGATAATACAGTTTCAGGCACAGCATCAAATCCTATTGTTGATATATTTGGTGGTGTAAATGGTCGTTTTGTTAAAATTACAGTAACTGGTGCAAATAATTACACAGGTTCTTGGATTAGTTTGTCTGAGTTTAGAATCTTTGCCGCTACTACCTTAGGTATTGACTCTTACATACAACCGATTGATGAAATGGTAGTTTGGCCAAATCCGGTTACAAATATTTTATATTTTAAAGGAACCAATAATTATAACAAATTAAGCGTTTTTGACCAACTTGGTAAACAGCTCATGAATACAATCATAGATGCTGAAACTGTTGATGTTTCTGCCTTAAACTCTGGAATCTATTTCTTTAAGTTTTCTAATTCTTCTAATTCAATTGTAAAACGTGTACTTAAAAAGTAAGGCTTTGTAATCGTTTAATGGATTTTGAGAAATTATATGAAATCAAGTGAATTTGAAGATTGAAATAGTAAAATTAATATAAAGAAGCTTAATATGAGTCTCTAAATAGGTTTTAGATACAAATTCAATTAAAAATCGAAATCGCTCTAACTTACATTTGTTCTGATACACAACGCAAGTATTTTAAATGAAATACTACAAGAAATCAAAAGAAATTTGCATCGAGATGCTTTTATAAAGAGGTACATAAATTATGTTGTATATTTGCCCACTTTAACCAAATTTACAACATCAACAGCGCTTTAAACCTTATGGCTTTTAAAAAATTACATTCAGATATCCTTGAAATGCTCGAGTATTTAGATATTACAACTCCCACTGCGTTTCAAAGTGCTAGTATACCGGTTATTAAAAGTGGTGCTAATATATATTGTACAGCTCCAAAAGGTAGTGGTAAAACGACTACTATGATTCTTACTACCTTACAAAAATTAAAATGTGAGCCAGTTGGTACAGCGCCTAGAGCCATTATTCTTGTAGAAGATAGAGATAGCGCTGCAGAGGTAAACGAAGCCTTTTTTAAATATCTTAGACACCACCCATTACGTGTATATTTATGTGATGAAAAACTACATATTGATGTTATAAAATCGGAAGTATTTGAAGGAGTGGACATTTTAATTGCAACGCCTAAAACGTTAAACAAATTGTTTTTACTAGAAGGTGTAAACACAACGCAATTAAAAATATTTAATATGGATGATGCTGCTTTTTTAGAACAAAAAATAGCACATAATACCATGTTATTACTAACAGAAAGTATACAAAAATGCCAATTTGTAATCTATACAGACAAAATGCATCCATTTTTAAAACGCTATGAATCTTATTTTATGAAACATCCTAAAGTAATTTCTATAAAATAAGGATACTACTTTTTTAAAAACTAATTACTTTACAAATACGTTTGCAAAATGATACCAAAACTACATTATATTTCACAAGGAAACACGCCTCAAGAGCATCTAGAAAACATTCAAAAAGCGTGTTCTTCTGGGGCAGAGTTAGTGGAATTGCATTTGCAAAATGTATCAGATACAAAACATTTAAAATTAGCGGAAGAAGCAAGAGAAATCACTTCTTATTTTCAAACTAGATTAGTAATTTATAACGATTATAAAATTGCGAAAGCTGTAAAAGCAGATGGTGTTCATATAGATAAAAATACTATTAGCAACACAAAAGCTAGAATTCATTTATATACTTGGCAAATTATTGGAGGATCTGCAAATACTTTAAAAGATTGCGAAAAACTGATAAATAATCAGGTCGATTATATTCGTTTAGGACCTTTTAAAAATGCAAAATCCCAAGAAAATATTCCTACAGTTTTAGGGATAGATGGATTTACTGTAATTGCTGAAGCCTTAAAATCTGAAACACCAATAATTGGAGTTGGAGAAATTACCTCAGAAGATATAAAAGATATTTTAACAACTGGAATTTCTGGTGTTGCTGTATCAGATGAAATTACTCGTAATTTTGATAATATCAAATTATTTAATCAATTGTTAAATGCATCATCAGTAGCTGAACAAAGACATACTTTTTAATACAAGTATATCAGTATTTTACACCAATTTTGGTATTTACTTTTTGTAGCTTCTAAGTAACATTTAGTAAATTAATATGTATTAGAATACCTTATTTACATCCTGAAAGCCGTATTTTTACAACCCGTTAAAAGACAAGGTTTTCTAACTTGATATACTTTCTTTTAAAACTACCTATTCATGAATATTGAGCACATTTTTTACGATTATTTAGTGACTTCAGGAATGTCTGTTGTTATCGCCAAATATTTAAATATGATTGCTTTATTAATTGGGCTCATACTATAAACCTGAGTTCGACGTAAAAAAAGTCATTTTTTAATATAAAAAAAGCAGAATA
>JANQTQ010000068.1 GCA_030731625.1 Polaribacter sp.
TAAAAACAAAAAATCCGAACAAATAAATGTTCGGATTTTTTTGTGGTACCTCCAGGAATCGAACCAGGGACACAAGGATTTTCAGTCCTTTGCTCTACCAACTGAGCTAAGGTACCATTGCCTTAGCGGATGCAAATATAATATGTTTTTTTACATAAACTAATAAAATTTTAAAAAAATGTGTTGTATTTTTGAATCTCATAGCGAATAAAAGATGAATTTAATTATTGATGCGGGTAATACTAGAGTAAAAGTTGCTGTTTTTGAGTTAGATACACTTGTGGATGTTGTTTTTTTTGATCAAAATATTTTTTTATCAGAAATAAAAAAACTTTTAAAAAAACATAAAATTGAACAAGGTATTTTGTCTTCGGTGAGTTTTTTATCAGAAAAAAAGATTGAAAAGTTAAAATCGATTGTTAATTTAATCATTTTATCGGCTGAAACAAAAGTTCCTTTTATCAATTTGTATGAAACTCCAACAACTTTGGGTGTAGATCGAATTGCTTTAGTTTGTGGTGCCGTACAAAAGTTTCCAGAAAAAAATATATTGGTGATTGATGCAGGAACTTGTATCACTTTTGATTTTGTAAATGATAAATCAGAGTATTTTGGTGGCGCAATTTCTCCAGGAATAGAAATGAGGTATAAAGCGCTAAATACTTTCACTAGTAAATTGCCTTTTTTAGAAAAAAATTATCCAGAAGATTTTATAGGGAAGAATACTCGAGAAAGCATGAATTCTGGTGTGGTTAATGGAGTTTTACAAGAAATAGAAGGGGTAATTAATCAATATAAAAATAAATTTATACATTTAACAGTTGTTTTAACAGGAGGAGATACAAATTTCTTGTCTAAACAATTAAAAAGTAGCATATTTGCGCATCAAAATTTTCTCCTAGAAGGATTAAATGAAATATTGATTTTTAACAAAAACAAATGATTAGAAAGATTTTAGTAGCTTTTTTACTTTTAACTTCTGTTACTTTTTTAGCGCAAAGAACTAATTCATCACCATATTCTTATTTTGGTATTGGCGAAGAATTTAGTACAACTACTGTAGAACAAAGTTCTATGGGAGGTATTGGTGTTGCCTTTAACCACTATAAATATTTAAATTTTACAAATCCTGCAGCGTATGCAGACCTAAGGTATACAACGTACAGTTTTGGTATTTTAAATAATGATTTATCAATAAAAAGTGCTACTACGAACCAAAATGTAAACTCTACAAGTTTGTCTTATTTTGCATTAGGTTTTCCTATTGGTAATAATGCAGGTTTCTCTTTTGGATTGCAACCAGTTTCTTCTGTTGGATATTCTTTGTCAAATTCATTAACAGATACAGATGGAGAAATTTCTGAAGTTTCACTTTTTTCAGGTAATGGAGGTGTAAATAGAATTTATAGTAGCTTTGGAATTAGAGTAATAAAAGGATTATCTGTTGGATTTGAAGCAGATTATAGATTTGGTAATATTGATAATAGTATTATTAATCAAAGAGCTAATGTTTCTTTGGCTACTAAATATCAAGAAGTTACTGAAATAGAAGGTTTTTCTGTAAAGTTTGGAACGCAGTACCAAAAACAATTAGAAAACAAATTGATTTTAAATGTTGGTGCTACTTTTAAGTTAGGAAATGATTTAAAAGTTACTGGAGACGATTATTTATATTCATTAACTTATGGTGCAACTGGTGTAGAATCTCCTAGAGATACAGTCTCTACTAGTGTTATTGATGGTAAATTTAATATTCCGTATAAATCTGTTATAGGTGTTGGTGTAGGAGAATATGATAAATGGTATGCGGGTGTTGAATATGAAAATCAAGAAGCGATAGGTAGATCTTCCTTGTTAGCTAGTTCAAATGGGGCTTACCAATATGGAAGTTCAAATAGAATTTCTTTAGGAGGATTTTATTTGCCTAAAATAAATTCGATATCAAGTTATTGGAATAGAGTTACTTATAGAGCTGGTGTTCGCTTTGAGAAGACAGGTTTATTAGTAGACGGTTCTGGAAATAATACAAATTTTACACCTATAGATGACTTTGGCATATCTTTTGGTTTAGGTTTACCACTACAACGATTATCTACAGTAAATATGGGATTTGAGTTTGGTAAAAAAGGAACCATAAAAAATAATTTAATTCAAGAAAATTATTTTAATTTTAGATTAAGTTTATCTTTGACGGATACTTGGTTCATTAAAAGAAAGATTGATTAACAAAAAACCATTAAAAAATGAAGAGAATTACTTTTTTATTAGCAGTTACGATGCTTTTAGCAACTGCAAAGACAAACGCACAGGATGATGCAAAAATAGAATGTACAATAAAATACAACCTATTTAAAGGAGATTATCAATCAAAAAAGTATGATGATGCCTACGTAAACTGGATGTATTTAATGGATAATTGTAAAGATTTATCTGTAAATATTTACAAATATGGAGCAGACTTAGTGCAAGATGTTCGAAAAGATCCAACTATGGCGAAAAGAGTTTATGAACAAAGATTACAATATTTTCCAGACGAAAATCCAGCAAAAGTACATAGTGATTACGCTACGTATTTAGCAGATAATAAATTAGCGTCTGATCAAGAAGTTTTTGTACTTCTAGAAAAAGCGTATGAAATTTCTCCACAAGATATGGGTGTAAAAAACATCTATAAATATTTTCAAGGAGTTACAGATAAATATAAGGATGGTAATCCTCAAAAAGTATTTGATACGTATGATGATGTTGTAGAATCTGTTGGCGAGAAATTAGATGATTATGCAAAAAAAATAAATGAATTATCAGATTCTACTAGAGTTTTAGATGCAAAAGAACAACGCAGATTAGAAGCATACCAAATTAATTCTACTGCTCTTGGAACAATAGAAGGTGGTTTAGATGCAATAATTACAGAAATTGCTACTTGTGATAGATTAGTGCCTTTATACCAAAGAGCTTTTGAAGAAAACAAAAACAATGCAGTTTGGTTAAGAAGAGCAGTGTCAAGGTTATTTAACAAAGAATGTCAAGATGATCCAATGTTTGAAACATTAGCTAAGGCGTATGCAGAAGCTACTCCTTCTCCAGACTCTTATTCTTTTTACGCAGGTGTATTAGAAAAGAATGGTGATGCAAGCGGAGCTTCAGCAATGAGACAAAAAGCATTTGATTTGGAAACAGATCCTATTAAAAAGTCTAGATACAAATTAAAATTTGCTGAGTCTGCTAGAAATAGAGGTCAATTAAGTGCTGCTAGAAGTTTAGCTAGAGAAGCAATTAGATACAACCCAAGTTCTGGTAGAGCATATTTATTAATCGCTAGATTGTATCAGTCAAGTGTAAATAGTTGTGGTGATGGAGAGTTTGAAAAAAGAATGGTATACGCTGCTGCATTAAGACAAGCTGAAATTGCTGCAAGTGTAGATCCAAGTATGTCTTCTGTTGCAAGAAGATATATAGATTCTTATAGATCTAATTTACCAAGTAAAACAGTTATTTTTACATCTGGTGTTGCGCCAGGAAGTAGTTATACCATTAAATGTTGGATTAACGAAACTGTAACTGTACCTAAATAATATTTGTGAGTATTTACAAAAAAATAATATTAAAAAGCATTGCTGTTCTATTTGTATCAGCAATGCTTTTTTCTTGTGATAATAATGTTCAAAAAGTTAGGGATTTATTGGCTGATAAAAATTTACCAGTAGGTACTGCTAAAGATGCCTATCATGTTTACAAAGATTCTGGCAGAATTTCATCAAAATTAATAACACCTGTACTGTTAGATTTTGGTAACAGAAAAGAACATCCGTATAGCGAGTTTCCACAGGGAATTAAGATAGTTAATTTCGAGAAAAACCAACTAGACTCTGTAACTATTACTGGTAATTATGCAATTTCATACACTAAAACATCAATTTCTGAAATTAAAGGAAATGTAGTTGTTGTAAATCATACAGAGAAATCTAGATTAGAAACAGAACAGTTATTTTGGGATCAAACTACAAACTATTTTGTATCTGAAAAAGCGTTTAAATTAATGACCCAAAAAGACACCATTTTTGGAATTGGCTTTGAATCTAAAGACGATTTGTCAAAACATTTGGCAAAAAAAACTACAGGAAGATTAGAAACATCAGAAGAATAATTTTATGAATACAATTTGGAAATTTTTTCAATATGGATATATAATAATTGCTGCTTTTTTTTTAATAGATGCAATTTCTAGTTTTACATCAGATAGAAGTAGGGCTGTATTATCATTTGTTTTTTCTATTTTTATTACCTTAGTGTTTTTTCTAAAAAGACATTTCAGAAAAAAAGTTGAAAAAAGAAATAATCAAAATAAATAGAATTTAAATCTTTAATGGAAGTTGAGCTTATAGTTATTATTGTTTCTGTTTTGTTTTCTGCATTTTTTTCGGGGATGGAAATTGCATTTTTTTCTGCAAATAAAATGCATATAGAACTTGAAAAAAAAAGAGATGGTTTTGTGCCCAAAATTTTAACAATAATTACACAAAAATCATCAAAATTTATTACCACAATGTTAGTTGGTAATAATATTTCTTTGGTAATTTATAGTTATTATATGGGTAAATTCTTGGTTAGAATATTACCAATAAATAGTTTTAATGAGTTTACAGTTTTATTTGTACAAACCATTATTTCTACCATTGTTATTTTAGTTACTGCAGAGTTTTTGCCAAAAGCAATTTTTAGAATTTATGCAAATGAAGTCTTAAAATTATTTGCAGTTCCGGCTTATATATTTTATAAATTATTTCATTATTTTTCTGAGTTTATTACTCTAATTTCAGATTTTTTCTTGCGAGTATTCTTTAAAACAAATGCAGATGAAATGCAAACAGTGTTTAGTAAAGAAGAATTAGGGAATTATATAAATGAACAGTTAGAAACAGGAAATGATGATGATGAAGTAGATTCAGAAATTCAAATTTTTCAAAATGCCTTAGGTTTTCATAACGTAAAGGCAAGAGAAGTGATGGTTCCAAGAACAGAAATTGTTTCTGTAGAAATTCATGAAACTGTTGTTAATTTAAAAAATACTTTTATAGAAACAGGTTTATCTAAGGTATTGGTTTATAAAACTTCGTTAGATGATGTTGTTGGTTATGTAAATGCCTTTGAATTATTTAAAAGACCTAAATCTATTAAATCTATATTACTACCCTTAGAAATAGTGCCAGAATCTATGATGATTAATGATATTCTTAATACGTTGATAAAAAAACGTAAAAGTGTGGCGGTCGTTATTGATGAATATGGCGGTACTTCTGGGATGATTACGATAGAAGATATTGTTGAGGAATTATTTGGAGAAATAGAAGATGAACATGATACGCAAGAGTTTTTAGAAGAAAAAATTAGTGAATCAAAATTTAATTTTTCTGCAAGGTTAGAAATAGATTATTTAAATGAAGAATATGATTTAAATATACCAAAATCCGAAGCCTATGAAACTCTTGGGGGCTTTATTATTGAGCATACAGAAAATATTCCGAGTGAAAAAGAAGTTATTGGGATTGACGATTTTGAATTTAGAATTTTAAAAATGAGTGGAGCAAAAATCGATGAAGTATCCCTTAAAATTTTAAATCTAGAAGATTAATAGCTTACATTAAAAATGGCAGGTAGTATTCGCAGCTAACCAACTACTAATAAGTAAAAAATGGGTTGCAATATTAAAACCAAAAATCGTATATTCGCCAACTGAAAATAAATAAAAAGAAGTATGGCAGTTTTATCAAAAATTAGAGAACGTTCAATGTTCTTAATCATCATTAT
>JANQTQ010000069.1 GCA_030731625.1 Polaribacter sp.
GTTACTGATGATTGGTGGAATGGATAAGTATTTTCAGATTGTAAAATGTTTCCGTGATGAAGATTTACGCGCTGACAGACAACCAGAATTTACACAAATTGACTGTGAAATGGCATTCGTGGAACAAGAAGATATTTTAAATGTTTTTGAAGGATTAACGCGTCACTTATTAAAAGAAGTGAACAATGTTGAGATAGAGAAATTTCCAAGAATGCTGTATGACGATGCCATGAGAATTTACGGAAATGACAAACCAGATATCCGTTTTGGAATGGAATTCGGCGAGTTAAATGCCGTTACACAACATAAAGATTTTGGTGTTTTTAATAGCGCAGAATTGGTGGTTGGTATTGCAGTTCCTGGAGGAAATGCGTATACAAGAAAAGAAATAGATGCGCTTATAGACTGGGTAAAACGTCCTCAAGTTGGCGCTTTAGGAATGATTTATTGTAGAGTTAACGAAGATGGTTCTTTTAAATCTTCTGTAGATAAATTCTACGATCAAGAAGATTTAGCAAAATGGGCAGAAATTACTGGAGCAAAACCTGGCGATTTAATCTGTGTTTTATCTGGAGTAACGAATAAAGTAAGAGCACAATTATCTGCTTTAAGAATGGAATTGGCAACGCGTTTAGGATTGAGAGATCCAAAAGTATTTGCGCCACTTTGGGTAATTGATTTTCCGTTATTAGAATTAGATGAAGAAACTGGGCATTATCATGCAATGCATCACCCTTTTACATCGCCAAAACCAGGTCAGTTAGAAATGTTAGACACAGATCCGGGCGCTGTAAAAGCAAATGCCTACGATTTGGTTTTAAACGGAAATGAAATTGGTGGAGGTTCAATTCGTATTCACGATAAAAAAATGCAAGCGACGATGTTGCGTCATTTAGGTTTTTCTGATGAAGATGCCAGAGCACAATTTGGTTTCTTAATGGATGCTTTTGAATATGGTGCGCCACCGCATGGTGGTTTGGCTTTTGGATTGGATAGATTGGTTGCTATTTTAGGCGGACAAGAAACAATTCGTGATTTTATTGCGTTTCCAAAAAATAATTCTGGACGAGATGTAATGATCGATGCGCCTGCGTTTATTGATGATGATCAATTAAAAGAATTGAGTTTAAAACTTGATATTCAATCATAAAAAATTAAAATCCCGCTTTTGCGGGATTTTTTATTACTTTTAGAATATGATAAGACTAACTACACTTCTATTGCTTTTTGTTTCCCTTACGACATTTTCACAAGAAATTACTGGAGATGAATTATTAGAAAAAGCAATACAATTTCACGATCCAAATAACAATTGGGCAACTTTTAAAGGAACGCTACTTGTTACAATGGAAACACCAAAAGGTGCTGCCAGAAAAAGTGAAATCAGTATAAATTTACCAGAAGAATATTTTTCTGTTATCGCTAAAAGAGATACAATTACTACAGAATATATAGTTGATAAACATAACATCAGCTTTTCTATTAATGGTGATAAAAATCCATCAGAAGAAATAAAAAAGAAATTTAATTTAACTGATGAACGCGCAAAACTTTTTAAAAACTATTATACGTATTTGTATGGTTTGCCAATGAAATTAAAGGATGAAGGCACAATTATCGATCAAAAAGTAGAAAAAAAGAATTTTAAAGGAACAGCGTATTTGGTGCTAAAAGTAACCTATAATAAGGATGTTGGTAAAGATATTTGGTACTTTTATTTTAATCCAAAAACATACGCAATGGAAGTATATCAGTTTTTTAAAGAAGCAAAAGATAGTGGAGAATATATTTTACTATCAGGTTTAAAAACGATCAACGAAATAAAAATGCCGGAAAGTAGAGCATGGTATTACAATAAAGATAATGGCTATTTGGGTACAGATATTTTGTCATCTAAAGAATAAAAGAAGTACTAGTATTGTGTTATAATTCTAAAAAAAAATATTGCTAAAAATGGAACTATTCTTACTTGTTGTTATTATCATTTATTTACTTATTACAAATAAAAATATAAGTTCTAAAATTCAATCCTTACATACTTCTGTCTTTCAGCTAGATGATAAATTACGGTTTTTACAACAAAAATTTACGGCTTTAGAGCAATCGTTAAAAGAGAAGAATGAAACGATAGCTAAAAAAGAAGTTGTACAGCCTGAGCCGCCAAAACCTGAAATAGAAGCGGAAAAAGTTGTGCTTGAAGAAGAACAATTTGAAGAACCTATTGTTATTGAATCACCAGTAATAGAGGGAGTTATTGAGGAAGTTGCGCCTAAAATTACGCATGTAATAGATGATGAAAGAGAAATTGAAATAAAAGAAGAATTTATTCCTAAAAAATCATGGATTGAAAATTTTAAAGAGAAAAACCCGGATTTAGAAAAATTTATTGGAGAAAATTTAATCAATAAAATTGGTGTTTTAATTCTTGTTTTAGGAATTAGTTTCTTTGTAAAATATGCTATCGATAAAGATTGGATTAATGAGCCTGCTAGAGTAGGAATAGGTGTTTTATGTGGCTCTTTAATAATGATGATTGCGCATAAACTTAAAAAGAATTACACCTCATTTAGCTCTGTTTTAGTAGCAGGTGCAATCAGTGTTTTTTACTTTACCATCTATATTGCTTTTCACGAATATCAATTATTTAGTCAGACGGTTGCTTTTAGTATTTTGGCAATTATTACCGCTTTTAGCACGTTGGTTTCTGTTTCTTATAGCCGACAAGAATTGGCTGTTTTGTCTTTAATTGGTGGTTTTGCAGCGCCATTTATGGTAAGTACAGGAGAAGGAAATTATGTTGTGCTTTTTTCGTATATCGCTATTTTAAATTTGGGGATTCTTGCGGTTTCCTATTTTAAAAAATGGAAAATCGCTACAATTTTAGACTTTGTTTTTACCACTGTTTTATTTGTGTCGTGGTGTTTAACATCCATGGGCAATCAAGATTTTGAACATTATGGGGCGTTAACTTTTGCTACTATCTTTTATTTTATTTTTAGTATTACCATTGTATTGCATAATGTAAAAAACAAAGGTGTTTTCTCTAAAATTGAATATTTTATTTTAATTGCAAACACGTTTATTTTCTTCGGAATTGGAATGTTAATTTTAAAAGATGTAGGATCTTCGTACACAGGATTATTTACATTGCTCTTAGCACTTTATAATGTAAGCTACGCAACCATTTTATTCAAGAAATTTGGTTTAGATAAAAACGCGGTGTATGTTTTAATAGGTTTGGCGTTAACCTTTGTAACCTTAACCATTCCTATTCAGTTTGATGGAAATCAAATCACACTTTTTTGGGCGGCAGAAGTAGTTTTATTGTTTTGGTTATCGCAAAAATCAAAAATAGAAGCTTTTAAATTAAGCGCTATTATTGTGCAAATCTTGTCTATTGTAAGTTTGCTTTTAGATTGGGATTTGTATTCTAATTCCCAAGAATTATCAGTTGTCATAAATCCATTGTTTATTTCTGGTTTTGTAGTAAGTGTTTCTTTATTCTTAACTTATTGGTTGATGAAAAAAGAGGCAAACATTGTTACTAAGTTTTTCACTTTACAGATTCAATTTTACAAAACAGTTCTTTTAGTAGCATTGGTATTAGTAACATATTTAACAGGATTCTTAGAAATTAGCTATCAATCAAATCAATTTTTACAAAATACAGCCTCTGCAATGTCTTTTATTGTTGCGTATCATTTTGTGTTTGTTGTTTTGTTGTTATTGATTGCTGATAAATTAAGAATAAAACTCATAGAAAAAGCAGTTTTATTAATAAGTGGTTTCTCTATTTTCTTATATATTACAAGGTTTTATAAGCTTCCTAAGGATGAAATTATTCAGAATTTTGAATTGTCTTTAAACAGTAATTATGCATTTTACTTTCATTATATTGTTTTAGGATGTCTTGTTTATTTTGGATTTCAACTTTTCACGAAAACAAGTGCAATTTTTAATATAAAACCTACTCAAAGTAAATGGTTGACTTGGATATTTGTTTTTACAATTGTGTATGTATTAAGTAATGAAATAATGGTTCATGGGTTGCGTTTTTCTGATGAAATTGCAAACATTTCTGTGTTGGAGAATAATGATGCGTATGAAAATTATATACTTATAAAAGATAAAGTACAAAATGTACAGGCACAAATTATTAAAATTGGCTATCCGATTCTTTGGGGTGTTTTTGCTTTTATTTTCTTAATCATCGGGATAAAAAAACAATGGAAAAACTTAAGAATTATAGCGCTTTCTTTATTAGGAATTACCATTGTAAAATTATTTGTGTATGACATTAAAAACGTTTCTGAAACAGGAAAAATAGTGGCTTTTATTTTATTGGGAGTTTTAATTTTGATAATTTCTTTTGTGTACCAAAAAATCAAAAAAATAGTAACTGATGAAATTCCAGAAGATGAAAAAATATAATTTACTAATCTGTTTTTTAATAGGATTTACAAGTTTTGCACAAAACTACATAGGTTCTTTAAAAGGTGTTGAAAAAGATGGTTTTCAAAAGATTTTGTTACCATCAAAGGTTAGGGCTGCAAGTGCTAATAATTTTGATTTTATCAGAATAAAAGATAGTGTACATCAAGAAGTACCTTATGTTATAAAATATCAGTCAGATAGTTTTTTTTCTACTTTTTTGCCGATACAAATGTTATCAAAAAAGAGTAGTAAGGATTCTATAACATCCATTTTAATAGAAAATAAAACAGCTAAGAAGCAATCAAATTTGGTGCTTCAAATTGCAAATACAGCAATTTCTAAACAATATAATATACTTGGTAGCAACGACGCTGTGCATTGGTTTGGTATTTCGTCTAACAATATATTAAATCTAACAAATGAATCAAATTCAGTATCTGTAGAAAAAAGAATTAATTTCCCGTTAAATACCTATCAATTTTTAAAGATTGAGCTGAATGATAAAAATAGCTTGCCAATTAATGTTTTAGGTGTTGGCGTTTACGAAAATGAATTCTTCTCTGAAGAGTCCATTGAAATTGCAAGTTTTAGGCAAGAAATTAGTCAATTAAAAGATAGGAAAGTTACTCAGATTAAATTTACATCTAAAGATGATCACCAAATTAATAGTATTTCGTTTGATATTAAAACGGCTCTTTTTCTAAGAAACGCAAAAATAATTGTGTCCAGAACGCATCATATAAAAAAAAGAGAAGAAGTTTATAAAGAAGTAATTGCTAGTTTTGAGTTGAGCTCAAAAAACGAGAACACCTTTACTCTAAATAACTTTTATGAAAAGGAATTTGTTGTAGAAATTGACAATCAAGACAATCTTCCGGTAGAAATTACAGGTATTAAATTATTGCAAAATCCAATTTATTTAATTTCTAATTTAAAACAGCATCAAAAGTATCAATTTATTATCGATACTACCTTGTCGAAACCGTCGTATGATTTAGGTAATTTTTTGTCAGACAGCATTATAAATGTTGGTCAAGTGTCTATTGTTGATTTTTTAAAAATCAATAAAAAAGATCTTCAAATTAAAGAAAAACCATTTTGGCAAACACGCCTTTTTATGTGGATTTGTATTATTTTTGTAAGCCTATTCATCGTTTATTTTGCATTAGATTTAGTAAAGAACGTAAAACATCAAGAAAAAAAATAAACTAGTAGTAAATATCTATTTTTCAATAAAATTAAAAAAGTGCCAACAACAAACATTCTCGTTAGAAAAATATTAATTTGGAGATATAAGCATCTTTCCGAAAGACAATTTATTTATATTTTAAGCATCTTAGTCGG
>JANQTQ010000070.1 GCA_030731625.1 Polaribacter sp.
CTTATTTTTGATATGAATGGAAAAAAAATAAAAGAATTTTCTGGTGATTTTAATGCTGACTCTTATTTTTCTGTTGAAGGAATTGATAAAGGATTTTATCTTTTAAAAATAACCAATTCTAACGGAAAATCTTTTCAAAAACTAATTATTGAATAAGTTATTTAATTCATATACAAAACCAAAAGAGCTGCTTTTATAGTAGCTCTTTTAATTTTATGATAGTTGTATCAATTTCTTCTTTTGTAGTGTACTTAGAAAACGAAAAACGAACAGAAGTTTTATCAGCTTCTGCATCTTTTAATATTTCTGCCAACACATGAGACCCTGTATTACTTCCGCTTTGGCAAGCAGAACCTCCAGAAACAGCAATTCCTGCCATGTCTAAACTAAATAATAACATATCATTGTTTACAGGAAAACGTACATTTAAAATGGTATAACTGCTTTTTTCTACATCTGATGAAAGTCCGTTAAACTGAATATCTTCAGAAATCTTTTGCAATTCAGAAATAAAATAGAATTTTAGATTTTCTATATATTTTTTATCTGTTTCTAGATTCGCAATGGCAATTGATAAAGCTTTGTCCATCCCTAAAATACTGTGCACATTTTCTGTACTAGACCTTGCTCCCCTTTCTTGATCTCCACCATAAAAAATTGGCAAAACTCCAAATCCTTTTTTAAAAAAAGCAAAACCAACTCCTTTTGGTCCATGAAATTTATGAGCACTCGCAGCTATAAAATCAATGGGTGTTTTTTGTAAATCTAAATGATAATGTCCAATTGCCTGCACAGTATCCGAATGAAAAAGTGTGTCGTATTTTTTACATAAAACAACAATTTCATCCGCAGGTAAAATAGTACCAATTTCATTATTGATATACATTAAACTCACCAATGTTTTAGCCTCAGAATCTGATAATAACACTTCTAAATGCAGTAAATCTATATTTCCGAATTCGTCAACATTTACAAATTCTAAAATTATATTTTTAGTTCTTTCTAAAAATTCACACGTATGTAAAACCGCGTGATGTTCTATTTTTGAAGTAATAATTCTCTGCACTCCCAAATTTAAAACTGCATTATTTAGTATTAAATTATCAGCTTCTGTTCCGCCAGCAGTAAAAATAATTTCGGGTGCAGTTACATTAAAATGTTTGGCAATATTTTTTCTTGCTGTTTCTACAGCAGATTTTGCTGTTCTACCAAATTGATGCGTAGAAGACGGATTTCCATAATTTTCTTGCATAGAAATATGCATCAATTCTAAAACCTCGCTGTCTATTTTTGTAGTGGCAGCATTGTCTAAATAAATAGCTTTTTTCATGTGAAAATACGTTTAATTAGGATTTTGTAAGATATGTACTTCTGTTGCTCCAAGACCGTATTTTTTATACGACGCATCGTAATATTTTACAGGATATTTGTTCAATAAATAATGTAATTCAGATTTTAAAACACCTTCTCCTACCCCATGAATAAAGACAATTTTAGATATTCGTTTGCTAATAGCAAATTCTACTTTTCTTTTAGCTGTGTCTAATTGCAAGTTTAACATATCATAATTATCCAACCCTTTTACCGATTTTACCAATTGATTAATATGTAAATCTACTTCTATAATTACCTCACTCTTTTCTTTTTGAAAGAAGCTTTTTTTAGGCTTATTTGATGCCATTTTCTCCTTTAAAAAATCATTATTTATGTCAGAGAATTTAGATAATTCTCTTTGTTCTTTTTCAATTTTAACCAATTCTGATTTAGAAAAATTAAAAATCATTCCATCGGATGTTTCAACAGAAATACTATCACCATTAATTTTGATAACTTTCCCTTTAAAAACATCATCTAAAACAGCTACTTTATCACCAATTTCTAAACGCATTCTTAACTTTATTTTAATTTACAAAAGTACTTTAATTACTTAACTTGCAACAAAAATAACTATGATGCTTTCTACTACAACTATTTCTTTAGAAAATTTCTTTCAAAATGCTTTTAAAAAAGCAATAATTTCCGATGATAGAAAAAGCCTTTTACGTACTATTTCTAAAGCGATAGCAGAAGAATACAAGCTAAAAAATGTAGTAAATCTTAACTTTATTTGTACACATAATTCACGAAGAAGTCAATTAGGACAAGTTTGGAGTTTTTATGCTGCTCATTATTTTAACCTGAATATAAATGCCTTTTCTGGCGGAACAGAAGTTACTGCATTCTATAGAAACACTGTAAAAACCTTACAAAAAGTAGGTTTTGAGTTTCAATTGGTAGATTTTTCGCATCAAAACCCAACATATCAAATTTCTATTAAAAACACCAAAAAAGCAATTTTAGGATTTTCTAAACTGTATAGCAATCCCATTAATGTTGCACCTTTTATGGCAATTACTACGTGTACTAATGCAGATATAAATTGCCCTTTTATTCCAACCGCTAGTTATAGATTTCACTTACCCTTTGTAGACCCTAAACATGCTGACAAAAGTGAAAAACAAGAAGAAATTTACCTACAAACTAGCGAACAAATTGCTGGTGAAATCTATTTTATTTTTAACGATGTTAAAAAATTACTTCAATAATTTATTAAAAATAGCATTTATTGTGAAGTAACCATCTAGAGCTTCGGTGCAAATCAAAATCTAAATGGAAAATTATTTCATGAGAGCTTAAATTACCTCCGATCACAGAAAATTTATAATCATATGCATAACCAATTCTATATTTCTCTTTAATAATTAATGCAAACAATGCGCTTACCGAGTTTTCATGGCGATAAGACACCCCTGTTTCTATAACTTCTTTATATAAAAAATTAGCATTAAGATCTATAGAAACCGGTAAATTAGAAACATATCTAACCATTGTTGAAGGCTTAAATAATACATTTTCTGAGATTTTAAACAAAGCACCCGTTGAAAAATAATAATTAGGATTGGCTATAAAGCTAGTTTCATCAGCATTCTTATCCATATAAAATTGCGGTGTTTCTAAAATATATGGCAAAGACAAACCCATATAAAAGCGTTTATTATAAAAGAAAGCACCAAAACCAACGTTTGGAAAACTACCGTTTGTAGATGCATATACATCACTATCTGGCGTAATTCCGATTGCCAAATTATTACTAAAATCTGTAAGCCCTCCTTTTAATCCAAAGGATAATCTACCAAATTGAGAGGTTATAATCGTATAAGAAGCGTCTATATTTATATTTGTACTTTCTGATAAACCTATTTTATCATTTACAATGGTTACACCAAAACCCAAACCATTATCAGTTCTTCCATTTATTGAAAACGTATTTGTAATTGGTGCGCCTGTCAATCCCACCCATTGCTGACGGGTTAATAACGACATACTTAAATCTGCTCTAGAACCCACATAAGCCGGATTTACTATTTGCATATTGTATAAATATTGCGTGTAATTTGGTAATTGCTGTGTATAAGATTTTAAGCTAAAAAAAAGAACACACAAAGACACGCCAATTTTAAACCAATATTTTTTAGTTGTTTTTAGGTTAGAGATCATTTGTTTTTTTATGACCATTATCTTATTAATTCTATAAAATTTCTAATTGGTTTTGTAATTCCATCATTAAAATCTAACGTATAAAAATACACGCCTGCTGGAGCCGGATTTCCATTTCTTGTGCCATTCCACCAAATAGGATTTACTCTTCCGTTATTTTGATAATTGTATACTTCATTTCCCCAGCGATCAAAAATTACAAGTATAAAATTTGGAAAATCTTCTATACCAGAAATTTTAAATAAATCGCTTTTACCATCTTCATTTGGAGAAAATAAATTTGGATAATCGTTGTCTTTAATAAAACCTATTCCATCTGCAGGAAAAGTATTGGCAACTTTAGAAAACGGAATCGTTGCCCGTAAATACAGCATTTCTGTTTCTTCATTAAGCAAGTCGTTTATGGTTTCTACAGATTGACTTATAGTTGATGAAAACGCTGGAATACTCCTTGATGTTGATACATATTTATAATCTTGACCAGCATTTGCTGTATTGTCTATCGTTTCTAAATTAATATTTATAGGTACATAATTTTGCATCAACTCTAAACTTTCGTTTAAAAGGTTTATAGTAAAAACCAAGGTATTACCTTCTACCACTGTCGCATTTTCTATAACTACTAAAGGATCTGGATCAATATCTAGAATGATGCCTATTTTATTTAAATCTTGTGCACCAACGTTTGATGAAGAAACAACTCCAATTACTTGTAAATCTTCTTCATCTAATTCATTTAAATTGTCTGTTTTCGTAGTTATTTTAAATGAAACTTGTGTATTTGCATTCGCAGGATTTACAGTGCCTTCTATCGTTAACTGTTCTGAAATTGATGCATAATCATCTGGACTTTTTGCAAGATTATCAGCAGTATTTATTTCAATAACTATTGGTGTAGAACAAGGATGAGATATTGTAATTGTGTGTCCTAAATCTACACCTTCATCCTCTCTAGAATTATTCATTGTAATTGATGGAGGCACATCATTATCTAAAATAGTACCGATACCTTTAATCGCTGAATTTATAGTATTATTTGATGTAATTGCACCGTTTAAAGTAAATAATTCTGTTAACTCATAAATATTATCTTCAAGAGAATTTACCGTAAACTGAATTGTATTTGTAAGCGCAGGAATGGTGAAAATTGTATTTGAAAAACCACTATAATCATAAGGTGAAGTAGCTACATCATATACATCTGTTGTAGTTGTACCGTTTGCTGTCGTAAAATTAATAGTAATTGGTGAATTACTTTCAATAGCAATACTATTGTCATTTTTTGTAACCAACTTAATAGTATATACAAAATCCTCACCTTCTGTTTCTATAACATTATCAATAAGTACAATAATCGCTAATATTTCTCTCCAATCTCTTTCTGGATTATCTACATTATCTGCGTTTGGAAAATCTGTTGGTACTTGACCATTTGTAGGATTTACTATACTTCTATTTGTATCAAAAGCATCATCTAAACCATCATTATCTGCATCTAAATTAGAGGGTGTTTTTTCCGGGATTCCGTCACTATTTAAATCCCATCCTTCAATAATATCATCACGAATGTCATTATCAGAATTGACATCAACATAATCAAAAAGAGTATCGTTGTCTGTATCAATAGGATTAATTCCATTAGGATGCGAAGTATCTATTCCTGTGGATGAAACAATGCCACTTACAGGTTTGTAATTGGATGTTAATTGCGCTTCAATGGTATCTACAATACCATCATCATCTGCATCAATATCTAAATAATTCGGATTTCCTTTTGCATCCGTATTCGGAATTGTATAGGTTACAACTGCGTTTTGAGAATCATTATTTTCTACCGTATTATCCAATCCGTTTGCACCAACAGCATTATTTGTTCTTCCGTTAGTATTGGTATCTTTCGCTTTATTTCCTGCTTCCACAATATCTAAAATACCATCGCCATCGCTATCTAAATCAAAATGATTAGGAACGCCATCGCTGTCAAAATCAAAAATATCCACAATTCCGTCTCCATTTGCATCTGCACCAAAATCTAAATCTCTATAATTTGGGATAAAATCTGCATCATCATCATTTAAAGGATTTAATCCATTATACTCATCAAGATCTAAAATAGTATCATTGTCGTCATCAAGATCAATGGTATTTATAATTCCGTCGTTATCTGTATCTGTAGAAGCATCAACATTTACAGAGAAGGAAGAGCTTGTTGTATTACTT
>JANQTQ010000071.1 GCA_030731625.1 Polaribacter sp.
CAACTAGCATTGCAATTACAACAAAGCCAAGAATTACATAAGGATCTCTAATAATTGATAAATCATGTGTTCTTATAATTGCTTTTTGAGCTTCATCTAATGTGCCAAAAATTAACTCACCAGCTGCATTTCTTTTATCAGAATCTAAAGCAACTAAAATAAATTTTGATGCTACAAACATGCCAAATAAAGAACCAATAGGATTAAAAGCTTGTGCTAAATTTAAACGTTGTGTTGCGGTTCTTTCATCTCCCATAGAAAGAATGTAAGGATTTGCTGTTGTTTCTAAAAACGCCAAACCAAAAGTTAAAATATACAACGAACCTAAAAAGAAGCCAAATACTTCGTATTCTACTGCAGGATAAAACAACAATGCACCAATGGCATATAAAGTTAGTCCTAAAAGAATTCCTTTTTTATAACTGTATTTTCTAACAAATAAAGCGGCAGGAATTGCCATTGTAGCATAACCACCATAAAAAGCAAGTTGAACTAAAGCAGCTTTGGCTGTTGTTATTTCCATAACTGTACCAAATGCAGCAACCATAGGATTTGTAATGTCATTAGCAAAACCCCAAAGTGCAAATAATGAGGTAATTATGATAAAGGGAATTAAAACCTCCTTTGAAACTACTGGTATTTTTTTTGTATCAGCCATAAATATTTATTTTAGTAAAAAAACACTTTTAAATAGTAAAAGTGTTTTTTTTATATATTTTTTTTTTAAAAAATAGTCTATCTGTATTGAGCGTAAACAACTTTAGTTTGTAAATATTCTTCCATACCATGTTTACCATCAGCGCCACCTAAACCAGATTTTTTCCAACCTGCGTGGAAACCTTGAATAGCTTCAAAATGCTCTCTGTTAATATACGTTTCTCCAAACTGTAATTCCTCGGCAGCATGCATTACTTTGTTAAAGTTTTCAGAGAAAATAGAAGATGTCAATCCAAATTCACAATCATTTGCTAAAGCAATTGCTTCATCAAGCGTACTAAATTTCATTACTGGTAAAACAGGGCCAAATACTTCTTCTTGAATAATTTGCATGTTTTGCCTTACATTCGTTAATAAGGTAGGTTGATAAAAATATCCTTTACTAAATTGACTAGATCTTGATCCACCAACAAGAACTTCTGCTCCTTCTTTCTTAGCAAATTCTACCATTTCTGATACTTTATCTAACTGAGCTTTAGAAACCAAAGCGCTCATTTCTGGATTATTATCAGAAAAAGCATCTTCAACTTTAATGGTTTTCATTTTAGCAGTAATCATTTCTAAGAATTTATCATGAATAGATTCTTCTACATAAACGCGTTCTGCACAATTACAAACTTGTCCGCTAAAAATAATTCTAGAACTCACTATAGCATTTACTGCTAATTCTAAATTTGCATCAGCACACACAATTGCAGGCGCTTTACCTCCTAATTCTAGAGATACTTTGGTTATGTTTTTAGACGCTGCTTCCATTACCATTTGTCCGGCACCAACACTACCCGTTAAACTAATAATACCTGTAATAGGGCTTGATGAAAGTGCATTACCAACAATACTACCTTTACCACAAACATAATTTAAAACACCAGCAGGAATATTTATTTTTTCTATTAGTTGAGCAAACTCCATAACGGTATTTGGAGCGATTGAACTTGGGTTAATTATACATGTATTACCTGTAATTAAAGAAGCTGCAACTTTTCTTGCCATTACAAAGAATGGAAAATTCCAAGGTAAAATACCAACAGCTACACCAATTGGAGCTTTATGTAAAAAGATGTGCTCTTTTGCACGATCACTTTGAATAATTTCTCCTTCAATTCTTCTTGCAAAACCAGCATAATAATCAAAATAATCTGCAGTTACATCAATTTCAATTTGAGCTAACCCTATTACCTTTGCTTGTTCAGCAGCTAATGTTTCTGCTAAAAAAATTCGATTATCACGAATAACAGAAGCCATTTTAGTTAAATAATTAGCTCTTTGAATTGCTGGTAGTGATTTCCAACCATGCTGAGCAGCTTGTGCTGCTTCTAAAGCTAATTGAGCATCTGTAACGCTTCCAATAGGCATTAAAGATAATACCTCTTCTGTACAAGGATTTAAAATTTCTATTAATTCTGTAGATGTAGATTTTATAAATTCTCCATTAATAAATTGATTATATTGCTTCATAAAATAAAGGTTTAGTTATTGGTTGTAAAGTCAATACGCAAACCTATACATTGAATCTGTTAAAAAATTTATCCATAATAATCAATAATATGTATGATTTAAACATAAAGGATTAAAAAGCAGAAATTAATATGTTTAAAATTCATACAGAAAAGAAGTAAAGAAGTTTTTTTTGTAACATATATTTTCCAGATTTATAAACACCAGGCGTTAAACCTGTAACTAATTTAAAGACTCTCGAGAAGTGATATCTATCAGAATAACCTAAATTAAAAGCAACATCTTCAATTGTTTTATTAGTGTGCTCAAATAGCTCGCAAGATCTTGCTATTTTTCTGTTTTGGATAAAATGATGAAGCGTAATATGCATTTCATCTTTAAATAAACGAGCAAATGAATTTGGCGCCATATTTACAATGGTTGCGATTTCTGAATTACTTAATTTCTTATTGATGTTTGCTTCAATAAAGGGTATTACTTTTAAAACACGATCATCTATATTTATAGCTTTCCAAAGTTCAGGACCTATATTTGTCAATACTTCTTTAATAAATGCTTGTAATTTTAAATTAAAAGTGAGTTTAAAATCGGTATTTTCTATTTTTAATCTTCCGGTTAAATACTCTAATCGGTCTTTTAAATAATCTGTTACTTCAATTTCTAAAATTCCAGGATATACATTATCAAAAGGAACACCTAAATTAAAGTGCATAAAAAAATGAATTAATGATGAATCTAAATAGTCGTCTTCATTATAATCGCTCGTTAAATGTCTACCAGAAACATGAATACCTGTTTCATAAATATGTTTTTTTGTATATCGAGAAGAAAAAGAAGTAAAAGGTGGAATTATATACAAAGTATCAGGATTCATTTTATAAATTATATCTAAATGAATTAATTCTCCGCCTTCATTTCTATTCCAATAAATTCTCCAAAACGGAAAAATCATATCATGACAATCCCATAAATTTAATAGCCAATACCTACAACATAATAGTTTTAGCTTTAGGTCTATGAAATTTTGTTTGTTAGGTGACGGATCTCCTAATGCTATATTTTGTAAAAATGCCAATGAGTTAGAATGTTTACATTAGATACAAAAATACGGATTTTGAATATTTAAGTAACTTTATTCTGAAAGTATCTTTGTTTTATCAAATTTACTACAATTATGAAAACATTAAAACTTCCATCAGAAGTAGAGATAGAATTAAAAAAAGTATCTACAGTTGCAGGATATTTATGGCAAAGAGAATGGGCAGAAAGAAATGCCGGAAATATATCAATGAATTTAACCTCGTTCTTTAATATAGAAGATTTAAAAGGAATTGGTACAGAAGTGGCATTCGATTTTCCAAAAGGGGCAGCCAATTTTGTGTTGTATATAACAGGAACAGGTTGTTATTTAAGAGATTTAGTAGATCATTTAGAAAATGTTTCTTGTATTCTTTTAATTAATGAAGATGCAACTGGTTATTCTATAGTTTGGGGAGGAAAGAGAGAAAATTTCGGTCCTACTTGTGAGTTAATTTCTCACTCAAGTATTCATTTATTTAACTCAATTCATCACCCAGAAAACTTAGCGGTTGTGCATACACATCCACTAGAATTAATCTGTATGAGTCATCATGATTTATTTGATAATGAAGAAGAATTAAATAGACAAATTTGGATGATGTGTCCTGAGGTTAAAGTATTTGTTCCTAAAGGAATTCACTGTACACCTTACGCTTTATCTAGTACAGCAGCATTAGCAAAAGTAACTATTGAAGCTTTTAAAACAAGAAATGTTTCTCTTTGGGAAAAACATGGAGCAACTTCAACAGCGCCAGATGTAATGAAAGCATGGGACTTTTTAGATGTAGCAAATAAAGGAGCTAAAATGTTAATGATGTGTTGGGCTGCAGGTTTTAAACCAGCAGGACTTTCAAACGAGCAATTAACAGAATTAGAACAATTTACATAAACCGAAAAACATTATAAATCATGAGTAGATTAATTGGTAGACTACCAAAAGTAGGAATTCGTCCTGTGATTGATGGACGTGAATTAGGAGTAAGAGAGTCTTTAGAAGTTCAAACAATGGACATGGCTAAAGCTGCTGCTAAATTAATAGAGGAAACATTGCGTTTTCCTAGTGGAGAAAAAGTAGAGTGTGTGATTGCAGATACTACAATTGGTGGTGTTGCAGATGCAGCAGCTTGTGCAGATAAATTTAAAAGAGAAGGTGTAGAGGTTTCTTTAACAGTAACGCCATGTTGGTGTTATGGTACAGAAGTTATGGACACAGATCCTTCAACACCCAAAGCAGTTTGGGGATTTAACGGAACAGAAAGACCGGGTGCTGTGTATTTAGCAGCAGCATTGGCAGGATATTCTCAAAAAGGATTACCGGCTTTTGGAATCTATGGTAAAGAAGTTCAAGATGGTGGCGATCAAACCATTCCTCAAGATGTATCAGAAAAAATACTTCGTTTTGTAAAAGGAGGTTTGGCTGTTGCACAAATGAACGGTAAATCGTATTTATCTATAGGATATAGTTCTATGGGGATTGCTGGCTCTATGGTTGATGTAAACTTTTTACAAGATTACTTAGGTGTTAGAGCAGAATTTGTAGAATCTGTAGAGATTTTAAGACGTATTGATGAAGGTATTTACGACCATGATGAATATGAAAAAGCTTTAGCTTGGACCAAAGAAAACTGTATAGAAGGAAAAGACTATAACAGTCCAGAAGCTCAAAAATCGGCAGAAGTAAAAGATGCTGAGTGGGAAAAAGTTGTGAAAATGACATTAATCTGTAAAGATTTAATGAACGGAAATCCTAAATTGAAAGAAATGGGATTTGGTGAAGAATCAAAAGGTAGAAATGCTATTATGGGTGGATTCCAAGGGCAACGTCAGTGGACAGATTACCAACCAAATGCAGATTATACAGAGTCTATTTTAAACTCGTCTTTCGACTGGAATGGAATTAGACAAGCATATACTTTTGCAACAGAAAACGATTGTTTAAACGCAATTTCTATGTTATTCGGGCACTTGTTAACTAATAAAGCGCAGTTATTTTCTGATGTAAGAACGTATTGGAGTCCAGAATCTGTAGAAAGAGTTACGGGTAAAAAATTAACAGGAATTGCAGAAAACGGAATTATCCATTTAATCAATTCTGGTTCTACAACCTTAGATGCAACTGCACAACAAGAAGATGCAGATGGAAACCCAACAATGAAACCTTTTTGGGATATTACAGAAGAAGATGTACAACGTTGTTTAGATAATACTAAATGGCCAGCAGCTATTGCAGAATATTTTAGAGGTGGTGGTTTTTCATCACAATTTAAAACAAGAGGTGAATTACCAATGACAATGTGTAGAATAAACTTGGTAAAAGGAATTGGACCCGTTTTACAAATTGTAGAAGGATGGAGTGTTGAATTACCAGCAGATGTTCATGAAATTTTAGATGAAAGAACAAATCCTACTTGGCCAACAACTTGGTTTGTACCAAGAACAACAGGTACAGGTTTCTTTAAAGATGTATATACAGT
>JANQTQ010000072.1 GCA_030731625.1 Polaribacter sp.
GTAAAGCCTTCTGCATATTCAACTCCTATCAATCTCCCTAAATCTTTTGCTCTAAAGTTAATACTATCAGTAAAATTCTTGCTTGTAATGGGTGTTTCTGGCTCATTACTTGTAGGATCATAAAACTGAGAAGCGTACACAAGAACAGATTTCTCTTTTATTTCCATAAAATCTGAAACATCAACCACAAAATCAGGTTCAATATTTTTCCATTGTATATAATGAAAAACTTGTTTTGGTCTCCATTTATCTTGATTTTCTCCATCAATTTTGGTTTCAATACGCACTAATCCACTTAAAAAGCAGGCATCAGAAACTAAACTACTTCCTTTTGGATGATCTATATGTCTATCATCAACAGCATTACAAAGCACAATATCTGGTTGATATTTTCGAATCATTTTTATAACCTCTAATTGATGCTTTTGATCATTTACAAAAAAACCATCTGCAAAACGTAAGTTTTCACGAACCAAAACACCTAAAACATTTGCCGCATTAGCCGCTTCTATATCCCTTAAATCGGCAGAACCACGCGTACCTAACTCACCTCTTGTTAAATCTACAATTCCTACTTTTTTCCCTAAAGAAATTTCTTTTGCTATAGTTGCTCCACAACCTAATTCTACATCATCTGGATGCGCTCCAAAAGCTAAAATATCTAATTTCATATCTCTTTTACTTATTTTTTATGTACTCATTAAACTTTAATATGTTCATTTTTTTCACTTCATCCACTTGTATTTAGGCACCTTTTAAACGAAAATAAAATTCAAAAAGAAATCCTTTAAAAATAGAACACTTCAAAAATAACTAAATTAATAGAATAATTTAATAAGGCACTATTTCTATTACGTTTTCGTATTTAATTTTAGACAAAAATAGTTGGTTTTATTGTCAGATTCGAAAAAATAATGAACTCTCTTAAACATGATATAAATCATACTCAAAATTTTAGGATGGTTATAAATTTATATCTGAAAAGGAATTTTAAATACAAAGGAATTCTAGATATATTAATTTTATGAAAAAGACAATTCTATTTTTACTTTTTATTATTTCAATTACAAACTTGTTCGCACAAACCGAAGCAGAAAAAAATTTGGGAAGCTGGTATTTTATTTATGCAACACACAAAATCTCTAATAATTGGAGCGTTTTAACAGGTTTTGAAGAACGAAATTTCGAAGCTCTAAAAAACTATAATTTAACGCTGTATCATGGTGCTGTAAACTATAAGCTATTTAACAACTTAACTACTTCACTAGGTTATATGTATTTAGATATTGATAGAACTTTTGACCCAGATGTAGACCCAAACTTAAAAGAAAAAAGGTATTATGAGCAGGTTTTTTTCAAATCAACTATTTTAAAACATCCTTTTGACAATAGAATTAGATTAGAACACAGACATTTAAAATCTATGGGTAACACAACTATAATTCATAGAATTAGATATCGATTTAGAACAAAAGTTAATTTAAATAACACATTTTATGTAACAGCAAGTAATGAATCTTTTTTTAATTTTAAAGGTGATTTATATCAAGAAAATAGATTTATTGCAGCCCTTGGATTAAAAGCCACCAAAAATATTGCTTTAGAAGCAGGTTATTTAGGTCATTATATTAATAATCTTCATTTAGATAGATTACAAGTAGGAATTTACATAAACACAGATTTAAGAAAAAAAGCTAAGAATTAATCAAAAAAAAACTCCAGTAAAGTTTTGGAGTTTTTTTTAAAATTAATTTTGGTATCAAAAATAGAACCCGAAAAATTATTTCTTAGCTTTTAAAATTGCTTGTTCAATGTCTGCAATTAAATCTTCTGTTTCTTCAATTCCTACAGAAAAACGAATTAATCCAGCTTTAATTCCTCTTTCTAAACGCTCTTCTTCGCTCAATAATGCATGTGTAGTTTGCGTTGGGCTAACTGTTGTACTTTCCACGCCCGCTAAACTCATCGATGGTTTTATGAACTCTAAACTATTTTGAAATTTCATGGCATCAATTCCTTCTTTTAACTCAAAAGACAACATGGCGCCAAAACCTTTCATTTGTTTTTTTGCAATTTCATATTGTGGATGACTTTTTAATCCTGGATAATAAACACGATCTATATCTGCATTATTTTCAAAATATTCTGCCATAATTTGCGCATTTTTAGTTTGCTCTTTTACACGCAGATTCATGGTTTTTAAACTTCTTTCTAAGAACCAAACTGTTTGATCGCTTAAATTTCCGCCAAAATTAATAGCTGTTTTCCAAATTTGTGCAATATGTTCTTTGGATGCTGCAACTGCTCCCGCAGAAATATCAGAATGACCACCCATGTATTTTGTAGCAGAATGTAACATAATATCAATTCCGAATTCACCAGGATTTTGATTGATAGGCGATGCAAACGTATTATCAATCATTGTAATGATATTATTATCCTTTGCAATATCGGCAATTGCCTTCATATCTGTAATTCCTAATAACGGATTTGAAGGTGTTTCGATATATAAAATTTTTGTGTTTTTTCTGATTAAAGCCTTAAAATCATCTGCTTTATCACTTTCTGTAAACGAATATTCAATGCCGTATTTCTCAAATTCAGTGACCACAAAATTATAGGTTCCTCCATAAATTACTTGCTGAATAATTACATGATCTCCTTTTTTTAAAAAAGCCAACATCGCATTAGAAATTGCTGCCATTCCAGAACTAAAAATCAACGCATCTTCTGTATTTTCTAATGCTGCAATTTTTTTACACAACATTTCTTGATTTGGCGTATTTAAATATCGCGGATAACGTTTAACATCCACACCATCAAAAGCATAGGAAGTAGACATATAAATTGGCGAAATGGCACCTTTAAATTGCTCGTCTTTTACTTCACCAACGTGAACGCATATTGAATTTATTCCTAGTTTCTTACTTTTATTCATTTCAAATAATTTATATCAGCTAAATTAAGAAAATCGATTGATTAGTTTCTATTAAAAAAATAATATCTTCGTACTATGATATCAGTTTTACTTGTAGGAAAAGGAAATGTAGCCACTCATTTATATGAAGCTTTTTTAAAAGTTAATGACGTAAAAGTTACACAAATTAACTCTAGAGATTTAAATGTATTTCCGCAAGCGGATGTTGCCATTATTGCGGTTTCTGATGATGCTATTGCAGCAGTTTCATCAAAAATTACAACTAATTTTGTGGTTCATACTTCTGGCAGTGTTGCTATAAATAATTTAAAAAACAGCTCTAGAAAAGGTGTTTTTTATATGTTGCAAACGTTCTCGAAGGATAAAAAAGTAGATTTTCATGAAGTTCCTTTTTGTTTAGAAGCTGAAAATGAAACAGATTACAAATTACTTGAAACCTTAGCAAAATCAATAGGGAAAAAAATCTATTCAATAAATTCTGAACAACGCAAAACACTTCATGTTGCTGCTGTTTTTGTAAATAACTTTACAAATCACATGTATAAAATTGGGAATGATATTTGCAAAGAGAATAATGTTCCGTTTGAAATTTTACAACCATTGATTAAAGAAACAGCATCAAAAATTGAATATTTATCACCAGAAAAAGCACAAACAGGTCCGGCAATTAGAAATGATAAAAAGACAATAAAAAATCACTTAGATTTGTTGAATACGAATCAACAGAAAATTTATAAAATCATAACAAAATCAATCAAAAATGGAAATTAGTTACAAACAGTTACTTACAAATATTAACACTTTAATTTTTGATGTAGATGGTGTTCTAACAAACGGAATGGTAACGATAATGCCAGATGGAGAATTAATTAGACACATGAATATTAAAGATGGCTATGCTTTAAAAACGGCAGTTGATAAAGGTTTAAATGTGTGTATTATTTCTGGCGGAAATAATGAAGGCGTACGAACACGTTTGGCAAATTTGGGTATTAAAGACATTTATTTAGGAGCGCATGATAAAATTAAACAATACAACGAATTGGTAGAAAAATACAATTTGAAACCAGAAAATGTGTTGTATATGGGAGATGATATTCCCGATTTTCCTGTGATGAAATTAGTTGGATTACCTTGTTGCCCAAATGATGCTGCATCAGAAATTCAAAAAATATCAAAATATATTTCGGATAAAAAAGGCGGTGAAGGCTGCGTTAGAGATGTTATTGAACAAATATTGAAAGTTCAAGGGAAATGGGACAATAATTTTAATGCTAAATATGATTGATGCTAATTAAATTCATTCATTTTTTAATATCTTTCAGAAAATACTAACTTATTAACAAAAACATACACCATGAAAAAAATAATCTTAACACTTTTTATAATTACAATTAGCGTATCTGTAAATGCACAGACCATTTTTGGAACATGGCATTCAAAAAATGAAGATACTGGTAAAGTTGATTCTGTTGTAGAAGTTTATGAACATAACGGAAAAGCATTTGCTAAAATTATAGAGATTAAAAATCCTGATAGAAAAAATGCTGTTTGTGATTTATGCGATGGAAAAAATAAAAACAAACCTATTTTAGGATTAAACATTTTAACAGGTTTACAAAAAGATGGTGAAGAATGGTCTGGAGGACAAATTTTAGATCCAAGAAATGGCAAAATATACAAATGTTACATTAAACTTGAAGGAGCTAATAAACTAAAAATTAGAGGATATATAGGATTTGCTTTAATTGGTAAAACCGCTTATTGGGAAAGAGCAGAGTAAATTTCTTCAATAATTTATAAAAAAACTATGGAGAAAATCCATTTTGGAATAAAAAATGAAAATCTTTCAACTAATAATTTTTTAGTTGAAAGATTTTTAAATGGCAATAATTCTTTACCCAATTTAAAGAACAAAAAAGGACTCTTATTTTCTATTTCTATTTTAGAAAAATTTATAGAAAAAGAAGCTAGATATGATACACAAATTCTAACTCTTGAAGAAAATAGAGGAATTCGATCTTTTTCTAGCGGAGAGCAAAAAAAGAGATTACTCAACTATTTAATACAACAAAAACCCGATTTTTTAATTTTAGAGAGTCCTTTTGAAAGCTTAGATGAAAATGCTGTATCTGATTTAAAAGAAAACCTTTTAAAGCTATCAAAAGAAATCGTTTTAATTCAACTTTTTAGCAGAAAAGAAGAAATACTACCCATAATTACACACATTTTAGAAATAGAAAACGACGAAATTACAGCTCGTATTCCAATAGAGGAATATCAATTTATTGAAACTCTTTTTACATTTAATGGCACAATTCCTAAACCAATTTCGTTTTATAAAAACATTCCGAATCAATTAATATCGCTTCAAAACATCACCGTACATTATGATGACAGCTGTATTTTAAATAACATTAATTGGACCATCAATAAAAATGAATTTTGGCAATTAATTGGGCCAAATGGTTCTGGAAAATCAACAATTTTATCGATGATTTACGGTAATAACGTAAAAGCTTACGGACAAGAAGTGTATTTATTTGGTAAGAAAAAAGGATCTGGAGAAAGTGTTTGGGAAATAAAGGAGAAAATAGGATATTTCACTCCCACCATTTTAGAACTTTTTCAAAGAAAAACTACTGTAAAAGAAATGATTATTTCTGGTTTTTTTGACAGCATTGGCTTATACAAAGCACCCACCAATTTACAACTTCAACTGGCTGATAATTGGATAAAATTAATAGACTTAGAGGCTGAAAAAGAAACTCCTTTTAAAAATTTAGCTACAGCAACACAAAGATTGGTTTTAATTGCTAGAGCTATGATTAAGCATCCACCACTATTAATTTTAGACGAACCTTTAATAAATCTAGACAATCAATCAACTGAAATAATTGTAGCTTTAATCAATAAAATTGCTTCAGAAAGCGAGACAACAATCCTTTTTGTATCTCATAGATCTGTTGATAATTTAAAACCTAATTATACCTACGAGCTTACTCCTACTATAAACGGATCCATAGGAAAAATAAAAAAACAGACTTAATTTCTTTCTTCTAACATTGGCACAAAAGCAAAATCGCCCAATTCATGTTTTTCAAATTCTTTGGCAGATTTTCTGATAAATAAGGTCATAATTTGAGTTTCATCTCCAACAGGAATCAACAACCTACCTCCTATTTTTAATTGCGCTAATAATGGATTTGGAACATAAGGAGCACCAGCAGTAACAATAATTTTATCAAAAGGCGCTTGTTCTGGCAAACCTTTATAACCATCACCAAAAATAAATTTTTTAGGCATATATCCTAATTTTGGTAAAAATAATATCGCCTTTTTAAATAGCTCGTGCTGTCTTTCAATTGAATACACTTCAGCATTTAATTCTAACAAAACAGCTGTTTGATATCCAGAACCTGTGCCAATTTCTAACACTTTATCACCTGGTTTTATCTCTAACATTTGCGATTGAAATGCAACTGTATAAGGTTGAGAAATTGTTTGCTCTGCGGCAATAGGAAAAGCTTTGTCTTGATACGCATGAGATTCAAAACTAGAATCAATAAAGTAGTGTCTTGGTATTTTTTTAATGGCTTTTAATACATTTTTATCTGTAATTCCTTTCGCTTCTAAAACAGTAGCTAATTGATTTCTAAGTCCTTGATGTTTTGCGGTGTCTTTCAATTTTTGGTAGATTTCTAAGGTTTAAAAATAGGAATAAATTCTTATAAAATTGTATATTTGTTACTGCTGATTTCTTAAAAATTCAGAAAACACTAAAACAAAGTCATTACGAGGAACTTACCTGCGTATAAGCATGGAAACACAAAGTACTCTATTTAATTAAGACTACTTCAGTTTAATTGTAATGACAAAAACAGAAACAATATGTTAAAAGTTGGAGTATTAGGTGCAGGTCATCTAGGAAAAATTCATTTGCGTTTATTAAATCAATCTTCAAAATATGAATTGGTTGGTTTCTATGATCAAGACACTATCAATGCAGAAAAAGTTGCCGCAGAATTTGGGTACAAATTATTTGAATCTATCGATGATTTAATTGATGCTGTAGAAGTTGTAGATATTGTAACACCTACTTTATCTCATTTTGAATGTGCAAAAAAAGCAATCGAAAAAGGCTGTCATATTTTTATAGAAAAACCAATTGCTAAAACAGTTTTAGAGGCAGAAGCGATAAGAACTCTAGCGAGCCAATATCATGTTAAAGGGCAAGTTGGTCACGTAGAAAGATTCAATCCGGCATTTATTGCTGCCAAAGATATGATTGATAACCCGATGTTTATAGAAACGCATCGTTTGGCAGAATTTAATCCAAGAGGTACAGATGTGCCCGTAGTTTTAGATTTAATGATTCATGATATTGATATTATTCTTTCTGTAGTAAAATCGAAAGTAAAAAAAGTACATGCAAGCGGAATTTCTGTAATTTCTGACACTCCGGATATTGCAAATGCAAGAATTGAATTTGAAAATGGTTGTGTTGCCAATTTAACGGCAAGTAGAATTTCTATGAAAAACATGCGTAAAAGTCGCTTTTTTCAAAAGGATGCGTATATTTCTGTGGATATGTTAGAGAAAAAAGCAGAAGTTGTAAGAATGAAAGATGTGCCAGAAAATCTGGATGATTATGCGATGATTTTACAAAATGCTGAAGGTGTTAAAAAACAAATATATTTTGACAATCCGGAAGTATTGAACAATAACGCCATTTTAGACGAGTTAGAAACTTTTGCTGATGCAATTAATAATGAAACAGAACCTGTTGTTACTTTAAGAAACGGTGCTGAAGCGTTAAGAATTGCCCAAATGGTTATTGATAGTTTTTAAGGTTCCTTTTTAAAATCTAAAAGTTAAAAAATAAAAAAGTAGCTTTTAGTTATTTAAAAAAGTCGGCAATTAAACGCGTTAGGGATTGCAGTGGAAATCCTTTTTTTTTTAGACTGAATTATTAAGTTGAACTCAGGTATTAGCGCAACTAAAAATTCTATAAAAAAACGGAATAAAAAAAAGATTGAAACGGAAAGCCCGACCTTTAGGGAACGCCCAAAATAATACAAATTTAAAACAATACGTGATGAAAAATATAGCTGTAATTGGTGCTGGAACAATGGGAAACGGAATTGCGCATACGTTTGCACAATTTAATTACAAGGTTCAATTAATTGATATTTCTGAAGCTGCTCTTAAAAAAGGAATGGAAACCATTATCAAAAATTTGGATAGAATGGTTGCTAAAGAAAAAATTTCGGAAGCTGATAAACTAAAAACTTTAGCAAATATTACCACTTTTACATCCATTAAAGAAGGTGTTAAAAACACGAGTTTGGTAGTTGAAGCGGCTACAGAAAATGCTGTTTTAAAAGCGAAGATTTTTAAAGAATTAGATGAAGTTTGTGATGCAGAAACCATTTTAGCAACGAATACTTCATCAATTTCTATTACTCAAATTGCTGGCGTAACGAAAAGACCAGGAAAAGTTATTGGAATGCATTTTATGAATCCGGTGCCAATTATGAAGTTGGTGGAGATCATTAGAGGCTACAATACGAGTGATGACGTAATGAATTTTACGGTTGATTTGAGCAAAAAGATACATAAAATTCCGGTTGAAGTAAATGATTATCCTGGTTTTGTTGCCAACAGAATTTTAATGCCAATGATTAACGAATCGATTGAAACTTTGTATAACGGCGTTGCCGGTGTTGCAGAAATTGACACGGTGATGATGTTAGGAATGGCGCATCCTATGGGACCTTTGCAGTTGGCAGATTTTATTGGTTTAGATGTTTGTTTGTCTATTTTAAACGTAATGTACGACGGATTTAAAAATCCAAAATACGCACCTTGTCCGTTGTTGGTAAACATGGTAAATGCAGGTAAATTAGGTGTAAAATCTGGTGAAGGTTTTTATGATTATTCAGAGAGCAGAAAGGCTGAAAAAGTGGCTAAAATGTTTCGTTAAATTTGGTCAAAAAAAAACTTATGTTTAAAAATTTTTTATTACTTCTTTTACTTTCATCTAATTTTATTTTTAGCCAAAAAGGATTTAAAGATTGGGATACAAATTACAAGTATAAAAATGTAGCTGAAATTATTCAATCTGAAATTGATTACGCAAAAGAGGTTGAGAAGGATAAAACAGAAGGTAATTATTATGTTGCGATGCACAAATTTAGATTTCTTGCTGAATTTACTGGTAGAGAAAGAAAGATTGATGCGGAAGTTTTAAATTCTATGAAAAGAGTTTTTAAAATAAAAACCGGAAGTTTTGAAGTTTTAAATAATTTAATTTCTAGAGAACTAGAATTTAATATTGGGAACTCAAAAATTTGGATGCCAATTCAGAATAATTTAATTGAAGCTTTTAAAGAGGAAGTAAAACTAAACAAAAAAGTTTTACTTTATAGTTTATTTACAAATGAGCATAAATTTGAAGGTGGAATAATAAATGTATTTCTAATTTCTGAATTTAGTTCTGATTGGACAAATTAATAATATGTTAAAGACATTTCTACTTACATTTTTACTATTCTTTTTTATTTCTTTAAACGCTCAAGAAAAAAATGAATCTATCTTAAAACCCGCTAAAATTGGTTTTTTATACAATTTTGGAACGAATGAAAATTTTATTTTTAATGATGTAGATTATACCTATGCTACAAATACGTTGAAAGCGCAAGCTTTTTATAATCTAGGAACTTGGAAAAATCTAAATTTCGAATTAATTGTGCAACCTCAAGTTCAGTTTTTAAAACATCAATTAATCAATGAATCCTTTGTATTAGAAACGGAAGAAAATTATGTAGAAAAAAGAGCTGAATTCACGAAACCAAAAACCATGAATTTATATGGGTTAGAATTTGGTTTTGCTGTAAAAAAACGATTAACAGATAAATTAGATTTTCAAGGAACCGTAAGTTTAGGTTTTAGTTATATTGATACGAGAACAGAACGAATTGCAAAAGGTTTTACATTTATAGAAAATTTTTCTGTAGGATTTTCTCATCAAATATTTACAAATTCTTTTATGTATTTAGGAACTAATTTTGGCCATGTTTCTAACTTAAACTTTCAACAGCCAAATAATGGATATAATATTTTAGGGCTTGAAATTGGGTATTCTTATATTTTAAACTAAAAAAAACGTCTTTTGAATAGAATTCAAAAGACGTTTTATAGTTAATTTTTTTAGTAATTATTTACCTAACCAAGAGTTTAACATCCAAATTGTTTTTTCTTGTTCTGCTATAAAATCGCTCATCATAGAATTTGTTCCTTCATCATTTGATTCATCAGAAATGTTTAAAATACTTCTTTCAATTTTTAACAATTCTGATAAAGAATTTACAACCAATTCTACACCTTCTACATCATTAGAAATGTTTTTACCAACCGCAACAGTAGCATTTGCTAAATAATCTGTAAAAGTATGTAAAGGTTTTCCTTGTAAGGTTAAAATACGTTCTGCAATTTCATCAATCTTTACTTGAGAATCTGTATAGAACTCTTCAAATTTAACATGTAATTCAAAGAAATTTTTACCTTTGATATTCCAGTGCAAACCTCTTAAATTTTGATAATATATTTAAAAATTTGACAGCAAACCGTTTAATTCATTTACTAAATTTGCTGTTTCCTTTTTGTCTAATCCGATTATTGATGTATTCATAATTTATTTATTTTAATTTGATACTTCAAAATTAGTACAATTTTAATAGAATAAACTATAATTATAATTGATAGTTTTAATATCTTTATCAAAATATTTGATTACTATGACCATAACCCAATTAAAATACGTTTTATCTGTTGCAGAATACCAGAATTTTACGGTAGCAGCAGAAAATAGTTTTGTTACGCAACCTACATTGAGTATGCAAATTCAGAAGTTAGAAGACGAATTAAGTGTAAAAATATTTAATCGTTCTAAAAAACCTATCGAATTAACAGAAGTTGGCAAAAAAATTGTACAACAAGCCAAAGTTATTGTTGATGAAAGCAACCGAATTTTAGACATCGTTCATCAACAAAAAGGATTTATGGGAGGTGAATTTAAGATAGGAATTATCCCTACCATAATGCCTACTTTATTACCGATGTTTTTACAAAACTTTACTAAAAAATATCCAAAAGTAAAGTTAATTATTGAAGAATTAACCACCGAAGATATTATCAGAAAATTAACTGATGGTCATATAGATGCTGCTATTGCTGCAACACCTTTAGAAAATGAATCTATAAGAGAAAGACCTTTATACTATGAACCTTTTGTTGGGTTAATTCCGCAAAATCATAGATTGTATAAAAACAAAACAATTACTGCAGATGAATTAGAAATGGAAGATATTTTGTTATTAGAAGACGGGCATTGTTTTAAAGACAGCGTTCTTAATTTATGTAGAACTCATAAAATTGATAATAAAAAAGGTTTTCAGCTAGAAAGTGGAAGTTTTGACACCTTGATAAAACTATCTAAAGAAGGTTTAGGAATGACACTTTTACCTTATTTACACACGCTAGATTTAAATGAAGTTGATAAATCTCATTTACGCGAATTTACAAATCCGCCACCAGCAAGAGAAGTAAGTTTAATTTATCATAAATCGCAATTAAAAATGCAATTAATAGAAGCCTTAAAGAAAACTATTGATGGTGTAATTAGAGGTGCAATTTCTTTTTCTGATGTAAAGATTATTAGTCCTTTGAATAAGAAATAAATGGTAAGACACTAATTTCACTAAGCATCACAAATTATTGATTTTCAACCATATAATAAAAAAAACCTAATCTATAAAGATTAGGTTTTTTCAGTATAATTAGTTTCTTACTACATTTTTAAGAATACATTGAATCGCGTAATTCTTTAATTTTTGGATCTGATAAATAATCATCAAAAGTAGTGTATCTATCAATAACTCCTTTAGGCGTTAATTCTATAACTCTGTTTGCAACCGTTTGTGCAAATTCATGATCATGAGTAGAAAACAATACTGTTCCTTTAAAGTTGATTAATGAATTATTTAAAGACTGAATAGATTCTAAATCTAAGTGATTTGTTGGCTCATCTAAAATTAAAATATTCGCTCTTTTCATCATCATTCTAGAAAGCATGCAACGCACTTTTTCTCCTCCAGAAAGCACATTACTTTTCTTTAAAGCTTCTTCACCAGAAAAAATCATTTTTCCTAAAAATCCTCTTAAAAAAACTTCTTCACGCTCTTCTTCTGTTTGTGCATATTGTCTTAACCAATCTACTAAATTTAATTCTCCGTTTTGAAAAAATGATGAATTATCTAGCGGTAAATACGATTGCGTAGTAGTTACACCCCAAGCAAATTTACCGGCATCTGCTTTTTCATTATCGGTTATAATCTGATAAAAAGCAGTAATTGCTCTAGAATTTCTAGAAATTACGGCGATCTTATCTCCTTTATTTAGGTTGATGTGTACATTATCAAATAATTTTTCGCCTTCAAATTCTTTAGATAATCCCTCAACATTTAAAATTTGATCTCCAGCTTCACGATCTCTATCAAAAATAATTGCAGGATAACGTCTACTTGATGGTTTAATATCTTCAACATTTAATTTTTCGATCATTTTTTTACGAGAAGTAGCTTGTTTCGACTTCGCAACATTAGCAGAAAAACGACGGATAAATTCTTCTAATTCTTTCTTTTTATCTTCTGCTTTTTTGTTTTGTTGTGCTCTTTGTTTCGCTGCTAACTGGCTAGATTCGTACCAAAAAGTATAATTACCAGAGTAATTATTTATTTTGCTATAATCAATATCAGAAATATGTGTACAAACGGCATCTAAAAAGTGTCTATCATGCGAAACCACAATTACACAGTTATCAAAATTTGCAATAAAATTTTCTAACCAAGCAATCGTTTCAAAATCTAAATCATTGGTTGGCTCATCCATGATTAATACATCTGGATTACCAAAAAGTGCTTGCGAAATTAACACACGAACTTTTTGTTTACCATCCAAATCTTTCATCAAAGTAAAGTGTAAGTCTTCCGAAATACCTACGTTAGATAGCATTGCAGCCGCATCAGAATCTGCATTCCAACCGTTCATTTCCTCAAATTTTATTTGAAGTTCGCCAATTTTTTCTGCATTTTCATCCGTATAATCAGCATATAATGCATCTATTTCCTTTTTAATTTTAAACAGCTCTTTGTTACCCATAACAACTGTTTCAAGCACAGGAAATTCATCAAAAGCATAATGATCTTGAGATAAAACAGACATTCTTTTTCCTTTCTCTAAATGAACTTGACCAGAAGTTGGATCTTGCTTACCTGAAATAATTTTTAAAAAAGTCGATTTTCCTGCCCCATTTGCACCGATAATTCCGTAACAATTTCCTTGAAGAAATTTTGTACTTACTTCATCAAACAAAATACGTTTTCCAAACTGAACAGATAAATTAGAAACTGATAACATAATAATATTTTAAATTTCTGCAAAAGTAGTAAATTGATTTCTCTTTTCTTGTCTCATTTTTATATGGTTTTTATAAAAGTATCATCTTGATACTTAAAATCTATAGTTGCTATTTTTAACAGCGTATTAACAACTAAGGCAACGATGAATACCTAAATTTGTTATGAGGTATTTTAGCCCTAAACTAATATGACAAAAAAATTATTTTATTTTTTTTCTTTACTACTTTTAACAGTCTTAATTGGCTGTGAATCTAGCAAAAAAGACACTATAACTTATTTTGGTGGTAAAATTATTAATCCAAAATCTAATAAGGTGATTCTTTTTTCGATGGATAAAGTAATCGACACTTTTTACTTAGATCAAGAAAATAAATTTCTTGGAAAGCTAAAAAACGTAAATGAAGGTTTGTATTACTTTTTTCATGGTGATGAAAACCAATACTTCTACTTAGAGCCTAAAGATAGCTTAATGTTGCGTATAAATACTTGGGATTTTGATGAGTCTTTGCAATTTGCTGGTGAAGGAGCCGAAAGAAATAATATTTTAATTGATTGCTTTTTAGAAAACGAAAAAGAGAAAAAAACTTTTAATGATTATTACGAATTACATCCTAAAAAATTTGAGAAGAAAGTAGCCTATTTAACCAAGTTAAAGTTAAAAACTTATGATGAATATCTAGAAAGCCACCCTGATGAAACTGATGGTTTTAAAGAAATTTTAAAAGTTGCCCTTACTTTTCCTTTGTATGAACGTATTGAAAAATATCCTATTATTTATGCCAAACACTCGGAATCTGGTAATTTTCCTAAATTAGACAACTCTTTTTTTGAATACAGAGAGCTATTAAAAATAGACAATGATTCTTTAATGTATTACCCTCCTTACTTTCAGTATGTAAGAACTTTATTATACAGCAAAACCTATGCATTAGGTCATCCGGCGGTGAAAAGCAATTACTCTGCAAAATTTACCATCGACTTATTAAAAACGATTGATAAAAACATTAATTCTGAGGTTTCAAAAAATGTATTTCTAAAACAAACTGTTATTAGTCACTTTTACAATAAATCTAGTTGTCAAATTCATGAAGAACCTTTTGATCTATTTTTTGAATTAAGCACAAATAAAAAAGATAAAGAACAAATTCAAAATATAATTAATGACTCGAAAGCAGTCATTAAAAATAATATATTACCCGATTTTAATGTCATCGATTCAACTCAAACACAAAGACCTATAAGTGAAATTATAAAAAATAAAAATGTACTTCTTTTCTTTTGGAGCGCAGAATACTACACAGAAAACTTTATTACTTCGAGAATAAATTATTTATCAGAAGCATACCCAATGGTTACTTTTATTCAAATAAATATAGATGGAATTAACAATGATAGCTTTAAAAACACAGGTGTTAAAAATGAATTTTATTTAGATTCTAAAAGCCACGCAAATACTTTTTTAACAAGCAAAATGCCGCGTTGTATTTTGGTAAATAAGCAAGGAAAAGTTACAAATGGTTATGCATCATTTTCATCTTTTAACATAAACCCTTATTTAAAGGCACTTAGCGAAAATTAATTAATTCGTTTTTAATCTATTATATCAAAAATTTAAAGTACCTTTGCACGATTTTAAAAGTGAGATGTCTCAATAAAAATCAAGTCCAATTATTATAATCAGGTTTGCAGGTGGGCGTTCTGTGAATCTACAAAAACACAGTAATGTCAACATTTAAAGAATTAGGTTTAAAAGAACCTATCATCAAAGCATTAACAGATTTAGGGTACGAAAGTCCAACTGTTATTCAAGAAAAAGCAATTCCTCAAATAATTAGTTCAACAACCGATTTAAAAGCTTTTGCACAAACAGGAACAGGTAAAACAGCTGCTTTTAGTTTACCAATATTAGAACTTATAGATACTAGTAGTAGTAATGTACAGGCTATTATTTTATCACCTACGAGAGAACTTGCCGTTCAAATTGGTAACAACATTAAAGACTTTAGTAAATATTTAAAAGACGTTAATGTAACGACTGTTTATGGAGGATCTAGTATGGAAGAGCAAATTAGATCTTTAAAAAGAGGATCTCAAATTGTGGTTGGTACCCCAGGTAGAACTGTAGATTTAATTAATAGAAGAGCTTTAAAACTTGAAAACGTTAAATGGTTAGTTTTAGACGAAGCCGATGAAATGTTAAACATGGGCTTTAAAGACGAATTAGATGCCGTTTTAGAAGCTACTCCAGATACAAAACAAACTTTATTATTTTCTGCAACTTTTCCTAATGAGGTAGAGTCTATTGCAAGAAATTACATGAAAAAACCAGTAGAAATTACTTCTGGTCAGAAAAATCAAGGAGCAGATAGTGTTAGTCACGAATATTATTCGGTTACAGAAAGAACAAGATACCCAGCATTAAAAAGAATCGCAGATTTAAATCCTGATATTTATGCAATCATTTTTTGTAGAACTCGTAGAGAAACTCAAGAAGTTGCAGACAATTTAATTAAAGACGGTTATAGTGCTGATGCTTTACATGGAGATTTATCTCAAGGGCAGAGAGATTCTGTAATGGGTAAATTTAGAAGTAAAACCATACAAATATTAGTAGCTACAGACGTTGCTGCTCGTGGATTGGATGTAAATGAATTAACGCACGTTTTAAACCACAAATTACCAGACCAAATAGAGAACTATACGCATAGAAGTGGTAGAACTGGTAGAGCTGGTAATATAGGTATTTCTATTGTTTTAGTAAATGGAAAAGAAAAAGGGAAGTTAAGAGCTATTGAAAAAATCATTCAAAAGAAATTTGTAGAAACAAAAGTACCTACAGGTAAAGAAATTGTGCAAAATCAATTAATGAATTTAATTGATAAAGTACAAGCTACAGAAGTAAACGAATCTGAAATTAAAGAATTTTTACCAAGTATTTACGATAAATTAAAAGATTTAGATAGAGAAGAATTAATTCAGAAATTTGTTTCATTAGAGTTTAACACTATGTTAGCTTATTATGAAAATGCTAAAGATTTAAACGATTTATCTAAAGATAATTCAAGATCTAGAGATACAGCAGATAATATGACACGCTTTTTCATCAATATTGGTAGAAAAGACAACTTAAATCCTGGAAAATTAATTGGTTTAATTAACGACCAAAATATTGGTGATAAAATAGAAATTGGCGCAATTGATATTTTAGATACATTCTCTTTCTTTGAAATTGATAAAAATTACGAAGACAAAACTTTAGAAGCATTTGCAGCTAACCAACCAGATTTTGACGGTCGTTCTGTAAATATTGAAATCACCAAAAAAGATCGCTCAGGTGGCGGCGGAAGAAGAGGCGGTAAAAAACCTTTTGCTAAAAAAGATGGCGGTTTTGGAAGACGTAAAAGTGCAGAAGGTTCTTCTTCATCTGATGGAGGTAGAAAAAGAAGTGCTAGACCTGCTGACAGACCAGACAGAGGTTCTGCAGATAGAAAAACTGGTGGTTTCGGAAGAAGACGTAGAGAAAGATAGAATACTACAATAATAATTTAAAAGCCTCACATTTTTTTGTGAGGCTTTTTTTATTACTTAATTTTTAAATATTCAACAACTGCTTTTCTAATATCAAAAGCCAATTCGTTATTTTTTGGTTTGTAAATGGATAGTACTTCTTTGTTTTCTGATGATAAAAAAGGAATATCAAAACCTTGCAATAAATAATCAGAAAAAGCGACAGTGTATATTTTATTGACATTTATTTCTTGATTTTGAATCATCCACTTCTCTCCTACTTTTTCTACATTATAATGTTGCAAATAAGCACCTGTTCCTGCTGCTAAAACTCCGTAATCTAAAACACGTTTTAACAATCTTCCTTTAATTTCAACTTTAAAAATAGATCCGCCATAAGGCAAAACTCTAAAAATATCAACAGCATTAATTTCACCTTGCAATTCATCGTCAATCCTTATTGAACCTCCATTTACTAAAGCACAATCTACTTTTTCATCAAAAGCAAAAGACATCGATTTTGTAATAATCGTTCCTAAATTGGTTTGCTCACTTCTAACTTGTGCATCTCTACCGTCTAAAGGAATTTTTGTAGCATAAATTATTTTATCAGGATTTTCAATGATATCTTTAATCTCAGTTTTTAAAATATTTTGCCACTTATCAACCACTAAACCAACCTTTTCATCACTTTTAATAGAAGAATTTATTTCTTTTAATTCTGATACAACAATTGTTTTTTTTGTCTTTTTATCATACGAAATTCTATGAATATAAGCCGTTTTTGCGTTCGCATCTGCTTTAGAAATAATTACATTTCCTATTCTATCATAAGAATTTGTATGCTCATGTCCGCCCATTATTAAAGGTAAATTAGGAATTAACTTTGCAATTCTTTTATCATTTGTCAATTTAACGTGTGTTAGACCAAAAACAACATCAACAGAATCTTTGATGGCCGCGTAAGAAGCTCTTGCTGTTACAAACATATTTCCGTATTCTACGTAATCAACAGGATTTGACGGAATACATACACTTATAAAACCTACTTTAATTGTTGTGCCATCTTTATCTGTAAATTCTTTGATAAATGTTTCTTTTAAAGGAACCTGTTTCCCTTCTTTTTCTTTATAAAACGGAATGGATTTTTCTTTTGTTTTTAATTTTACGTTGGCAGAAATCCACGGGAAATTACTTTCATTTAAACGTTTTTGCAAATCATTTTGAGAAACATCAAACTCATGATTTCCAAAAGCAACTAAATCTACCTTCATAACATTTAGCACTTCAACCATTTGTTTTCCACGAACTCTTTCTCCGTCAACTTTTATGGTTCCTAATAAAGAAGGATTTAAAAAATCGCCCGCCAAAAACAACATGGTGTTTTTATTTTCTTTTAATAATTCTTGATGCACAGTAGCTACTCTTGCCATTCCGCCAAATTCTCCCCCTTGAATTGGCGCAATTTCGTACACATCGTTAATTTGTAAAAAAGTAAACTCAATTTTATCATCATCTTTTTTACATGAAAATAAAAGTGAAATAGATACTATATATAGGAGTGATTTTATAATTTTCATTTTTTAATGCTTTTTTTGGATTTGGGTTTTAGACAACCAAAAAAGTTTATAATTTTAAATAAAAACCTCTAATGCTTTGTTATAAGCGCTTTCAAAACTCATTGGTTTTATATTCGTATCGGCTTTTTCAGCAGTAAAATAACTCAACAATTTTTCTGTTGGCATATTACCCGTTAATTCGTCTTTTGCCATTGGGCAACCTCCATAACCTTTAATTGCACCATCAAAACGCAAACAGCCAGCTTTGTAAGCTGCGTCAACTTTTTCATGCCATTTATCTGGTGTTGTGTGCAAATGTGCACCAAACTCAATTTTAGGATACAACGGAATTAAATTTGAAAACAAATACGAAATAACATCAGGAGTTGAGCTGCCAACAGTGTCTGAAAGTGATAAAATTTTAACTCCCATACTAGAAAGTTTTTCGGTCCAATTACCAACAATATCAACATTCCAAGGATCTCCATAAGGGTTTCCAAAACCCATAGATAAATAAGCAACTACTTCCTTTTTTGATTTATCAGCAATCGTTAAAATTTCGTATAAAGCTTCTATAGATTCTTCAATAGTTTTGTGCGTATTACGCATTTGAAAATTTTCTGAAATAGAAAAAGGATATCCAAGATAATCAATCTCTTCAAATTGTGATGCATCTTCTGCGCCTCTTACATTTGCAATAATTGCCAACAATTTACTTTGCGTTCTAGATAAATCTAATTGCGCCAAAACAGCAGCAGTATCTCGCATTTGAGGAATTGCTTTTGGAGACACAAAACTACCAAAATCGATGGTATCAAAACCAACTTTTAATAAGGAATTGATATACAATGCCTTTTTATCTGTGGATATAAAATGAGATTTTATACCTTGCATGGCATCTCTAGGACATTCTATGATTTTGACTTTTTTCATCAATTCAAATATAGATAAAGTAATGTAGTTGCAAAATTTTTTCTATTGATTATTATTCTGTTTATGTAAATTTGCTTTTAAATGCAGCTATCAAAAAAAATATTACCCATAATTGTTATTTCTCAATTTTTTTGCACCTCGCTTTGGTTTGCCGGCAACGGTGTAATGAGTAGCCTGGTAACAACATATAAATTACCAGAAAATGCTTTATCTTTATTAACTTCTGCTGTTCAATTTGGTTTTATAGCTGGAACTTTAACATTTGCCTTATTTACAATTGCAGATCGTTTTTCGCCATCAAAAGTTTTTTTTATAAGTGCATTACTTGGCGCTTTATTTAATATAGGTTTCATTTTAGAAAATCAGACTATATTTAGTTTGATAAGTTTACGTTTTTTTACAGGATTTTTCTTAGCAGGAATTTATCCCGTAGGAATGAAAATTGCCACAGATTATTATCAAAAAGGATTAGGAAAATCTTTAGGGTTTTTAGTAGGAGCTTTAGTTTTAGGAACTGCTTCACCTCACTTATTAAAAGATCTATTCATAAATTCATCTTGGAAAAGCGTATTAATTACAACTTCTACATTAGCTGTTTTAGGCGGATCTTTAATGTTCGCTTTTGTTAAAGATGGCCCGTTTAGAAAATCGAGTACAACTTTAGATATTTCAATTTGTTTTACAGTTTTTAAAAATGTTAATTTTAGAAAAGCAGCTTTTGGATATTTTGGCCATATGTGGGAATTGTACACTTTTTGGGCTTTTGTACCCGTTTTATTATTAACTTATCAGAATTTGCATCCAGAAATAAACTTTAACATTTCTCTGTTTTCATTTATAATTATTGCAAGTGGTAGTATTTCTTGTGTTTTAGGCGGCTATGTTTCACAGAAATTTGGTGTCAAAAAAACTGCTTTTAGCTTTTTATTACTATCCTGTATTTGTTGTATTTCAGCTCCGATTATTTTACAATTTGCAAATAAACCTCTTTTTATTATTTTCTTACTTTTTTGGGGCATGGTAGTTATAGCAGACTCTCCTTTATTTTCAACTTTAATTGCTCAAAATGCACCATCAAAAGATAAAGGCACAGCATTAACTATTGTAAATTCCATAGGATTTTTAATAACTATTATAAGCATTCAAATAATAGGTGGTTTTATAAATTTAACAGATTCAACTATCGTATTTTCTATTTTAGCTATTGGGCCTATTTTAGGTTTGATGAGCTTAAAACAGACCAAGATATTAAACACATCATTCACAAAATAAAATAATGTGTTCTTAAATTAAAGTTTAAAATAATTTACTTTTAAACACAGATCTACCTCAAACAAAAAAAATAAAATTATAACACATTAATGCTATTTGTTAATACGTCGTTAAAAACTCGGCATTTATATAAATAGTTTTTCTTTTTACCTTATTTTTGGCTAAATTAAAAATTTGAAAAATGGCAAATATTACACTTAAAGGAAACGCAATAAATACAATAGGAAACTTACCTAAATCAGGAACAAAAGCACCTGATTTTAAGCTTACTGCAGTAGATTTATCAACAAAAAGCTTAACCGATTTTAATGGTAAAAAAGTAATTTTAAATATTTTTCCAAGTGTAGATACTGGTACGTGCGCTACCTCTGTTAGAGAGTTTAATAAAAAAGCAGCAGATTTAGAAAACACAGTAGTGTGATGTAT
>JANQTQ010000073.1 GCA_030731625.1 Polaribacter sp.
ATCAAGTCAAGATCCTAAACCTCATATCTTAACGATATGAGGTTTTTTTATGAATCAAAGTTTGGGGGAGCCAATCAAAAGTATAGGATGTTACTTAAATATCGAAGGGAAATTATTGAGTGAGGTTTAAGTCCTATTAAGTGAGCTTAAAAGGGATATTTTATTTACAATAATATGGATATTATGATAGTAAATGTCTCTAATTTGCAATTCTATAAAAGATAAATCTTGGTGCTTATTCTTCACTATTTCTTTATAAAGTTTAGGGGAAGAGAGATGATATTGAGGTTATCAAAAAACTCATCAATGTATAGATTGATGAGTTTTTTGTTTTTAGAAACAGTTTATTTAGAGATGCTCAATGTTGCTTTATTATAGTATTTTATCCTTTTACATATTTCCCTAATGATTCTAAGAGTTGTGGTTCTGATTCTAGAGCCAATCTAGCTACTGCAAAGAAATCGCTCATATATGTTTCTAAAGATTTAAAGGCTTTGTTCTTGTTTTTTGTTTCATTTTGTCCATTTCCTTTGGCTAAAATGTAAGGTGCTTTTAAATTTTCTAATTCATTTAATTCTGCTAACACCTCTGTTACATGTGCATGATTAACTTGTATTGTTTCTAGTTGAGCTAATATCGATGGTTGGGTGTTTAGTATGTTGTAAAATAGGTTTACTGTTTCTAACCATTTTACATACGATTTTGGAATAATGCCTTTGATTCCTAATTCTTTCAATAGTAATGTGTCTTGTTTAAATACAATCTTTGCCTTCTTGCGATCTCTTGCATACTTGGTTTCGATATTTGTTTTTTCATGATTAAAGGCTTTGTATGCTTTAGCTCTTGTATCTTCTAAGGTATGGTTGTTATTAAACTTGGTTTTTGCTGCATTTAATATGGTTTTACCTTCATCAATTTTTGCGGTGTTGTAGCCTAATTCTTCCATTAATTGTTTAATGACAGGGTTTTCCTCTACATTTGTTAGTGCAATTCTACTTGATTCTAAAATTTCTGTTTGTGATTTACTGTTGTTTAATGACATAGCGATTTATTTATGATTATTAATACGATTTCTTTTTCTTGATTGCACGGTTTTATAGCAAAAAACAGTGACTTTGTTTGTAAATAAGGTGACTTACTCTCTAAATTTAGTAACTCTTTTATTGTTTTTAATGGTTTTGTTAATAATCTATGTGACTTTGTTAATAAGCTTACTGACTTAGTGGTAAATGACGATGACTTACTGTTTAATCATACTGACTTTCTAGATGATACCATTGGTTTTGTATTATATCCTGCTACTAAGTGTAGGAAGTTTGTGTTTTTGTGGTCTATTCTACTCGTCTGTTTAATTATACTTCTTTTATGTATGTAATAAAGGTGCTGTGTATTGATTATCTATTTAGACTGTCTTGTTTAATCTTAACTGTTTATTTTCTTAGTATCCTCAATATCTTTTGAATCTTAAATACTCTCTTTAGTATCAAACTTATCAGGGTGGTATACTTGACATCGTTTTTTAAAATTATGAACTAGGTTATAAAATTTGGCTTGCTTGTTGAGCTAATTTATACATAAAATTGGAAGCCTAACACAGTTGAAATTAGTATTGAAAATTTGCTCTTTATTAGTACTCGCGTGAAGGATAGCAATGAAAAGCCCACAGTGAGGTACGAACGAGGACTTGCAATGGATAGCCTGACCATTTTTAATCTAATTGTTTGTTATGGAAGACGTAATTTTTTAAAAAAAATGGGCACGCCCAAAATAATAATTAAGCTATTCTTTTAAAAACAAAAAACTCATCAATGGTTAGATTGATGAGTTTTATATATAATTTTAAATGTTTTTACATAGCTACCAAATCGCCTGTAATATCTTTAGAAGGCAAATCTGATTTACCCATTAAATATAAATCTACTTGACGAGCAGCTTCTCTACCTTCGGAAATTGCCCAAACAATTAAGGACTGTCCTCTACGCATATCACCCGCAGTAAAGATGTTTTTTACGTTTGTTTGATATTTACCATAATCTGCTTTGTAATTAGAGCGAGCATCTGTTTTAATACCTAGTTTTTCTGCTAATGTACTTTCTGGACCTGTAAAACCTAAGGCTAATAATGCTAAATCGCATGGCCATGTTTTTTCTGTTCCTGTAACTTCAATTAATTCTGGTCTTTGACCAGGAACCATTTTCCATTCTACATTTACTGTTTTTAGGGCTATTAATTTACCGTTTTCGTCTTTTACGAACTCTTTTGTATTAATTAACCAATTACGATCAGCCCCTTCTTTGTGAGAAGAAGATGTTTTTAATTGCAAAGGCCAAAAAGGCCAAGGTGTTGTTGCAGAACGATGTCCTGGAGGTTTTGGCATGATTTCGAAATTAACCACAGATTTTGCTCCGTGTCTATTTGAAGTACCAATACAATCAGAACCTGTATCTCCACCACCAATAACAATTACATCCTTATCAGTTGCTAAAACTTGATTTTCTACTTTTTTACCAAAAACAACTTTTGTTTGTTGTGTTAAAAAGTCCATTGCTTGTACTACACCATCGGCATCGATACCAGGAGTAGGTAAACTACGTCTTTCTGTTGCGCCACCGCATAATACGATAGCATGAAAAGCTTTTAAATCTTTTACACTAAAATTAACACCAACATTTACGTTCGTTTTAAAGATAATCCCTTCTAATTCTAAGATGGCAATTCTTCTATCTATGATTCCTTTTTCTAATTTAAAATTAGGAATTCCGTAGCGTAATAAACCACCAACTTCATCATCTCTTTCAAAAACAGTTACTGTATGACCAGCTCTGTTTAATTGTTGCGCAGTAGCTAAACCTGCAGGGCCAGAACCAATAATTGCTATGGTTTTACCCGTTCTTTTTTTAGGAGGCTGTGGTTTAATCCATCCTTCTTTAAATGCACGTTCAACGATGTTTTTTTCGATATTTTCTATAGAAACTGGGTCTTCAATGATTCCTAATACACATGATTGTTCACATGGAGCAGGGCATAAGCGGCCGGTGAATTCTGGAAAGTTATTTGTAGAATGCAATATCCATGAAGCTTTTTGCCATTCACCTTGGTGTACCATGTGATTGAAATCTGGAATTAGATTTCCTAATGGACAACCACTGTGACAAAAAGGAATCCCACAATCCATACAACGAGAACCTTGTTTGGTTATTTCTTCTTCAGAAAGCGGAACTGTAAATTCGTTATAATTTTGTACACGATCTTTTACAGAAGTGTATGTTTCATCTTGTCTTTCAAATTCTTTAAATCCTGTTATTTTTCCCATGACACTATGCTATTGTTAATTCTTCGAACATTGGTTCTTCTGTTTCTAAACGCTTAAGCGCTTTTTTGTATTCTGTTGGCATTACTCTTACAAAGTTTTTTAAACTTTCATCCCAATCGGCTAATAAAGAAGTACCTAATTTACTATCAGTATATAAAACGTGTTTTTCTATTGTTGCTTTTAGATCCGCAGCATCTTCTAAAGTAATTTCTTCAAATTCTATAGTTTCTGTATTACAAAGACCATTTACAAATTTATTTTCGGGATCGTATACATACGCGATACCACCACTCATACCTGCAGCAAAATTTCTACCCGTTTTACCTAGAACGATTACTTTACCACCTGTCATATACTCACAACAGTGATCTCCAACACCTTCTACAACTGCAGTTGCTCCAGAATTACGTACAGCGAAACGCTCACCTGCAATTCCGTTTATATATGCTTGACCATCAACAGCACCAAACAAACAAACGTTACCAACAATGATATTATCCTGTGCAATAAAATCTGCTTTTGCAGGTTTCTTAACGATTAATTTTGCTCCAGATAAACCTTTACCTAAGTAGTCATTTGTATTTCCTTCTAAAATAAAAGTTAACCCATGTGCACTAAATGCACCAAAACTTTGCCCTGCAGAACCTGTAAAGTTGATATTTAAGGTATCTTCGGGTAAACCTAAGTGTCCGTAAATTTTAGAAATTTCGTTACTTACAATTGCACCAACGGTTCTATTTGTGTTTTTAATTGGGTAAGATAATGTCATTTTCTCTTTTCTATATAAAGCTCTATGAGAGTCTTTTAAGATTGTAAAGTCTAAAACATTTTCTAAATTATGATCTTGGCCTTCTGTATTTTTAACCGTCATGCTCTTATAAGCTGTTGGTCTGTGTAAAATACTAGATAAATCTAATCCTTTTGCTTTATAATGTCTAATGGCATTATTTGCATTAATTTTATGAGTCTGTCCAACCATCTCAGCTAAAGTTCTAAAACCAAGTTCAGCCATGATTTGTCTTAATTCTTCTGCAACATAAAAGAAGAAATTAATAACATGTTCTGGTGTTCCTTTAAAGTTTTTGCGTAACTCTTTATCTTGCGTAGCAATACCAACCGGACAGGTATTTAAATGGCATTTACGCATCATAATACAACCAGAAGCCACTAAAGGAGCGGTAGCAAAACCAAATTCTTCTGCACCTAACAATGCAGCAATTGCAACGTCTCTACCTGTTTTTAATTGGCCATCACATTCTACAACAATTCTACTTCTTAAGTTATTTAAAACTAAGGTTTGTTGTGCTTCTGCTAAACCAAGTTCCCAAGGTAAACCAGCGTGTTTTAGTGATGTTAAAGGAGAAGCTCCTGTACCACCATCGTAACCAGAAATTAAAACAACATCTGCTTTTGCTTTTGCAACACCTGCTGCAATGGTACCTACACCAACTTCTGAAACTAATTTTACATTGATTCTAGCTTCACGATTTGCGTTTTTTAAATCAAAAATTAATTGTGCTAAATCTTCAATTGAATAAATATCGTGATGTGGAGGCGGCGAAATTAAACCAACAAAAGGCGTAGAGTTTCTTGCGGCTGCAATCCAAGGTAAAACTTTGTAGCCAGGTAATTGACCACCTTCACCAGGTTTTGCTCCCTGCGCCATTTTAATTTGAATCTCTCTAGCATTTGTTAAATAATGCGAAGTTACCCCAAATCTACCAGACGCTACTTGTTTAATAGCAGAGTTTCTGCTGTCTCCATTGATGTCTTTTTGAAAACGTTTTCTATCTTCACCACCTTCACCAGAATTAGATTTTCCTCCAATTCGGTTCATGGCAATGGCTAAATTTTCGTGTGCTTCTCTAGAGATAGATCCGTAAGACATTGCACCTGTTTTAAAACGTTTTACAATTTCCGTCCAAGGTTCTACTTCTTCTAGAGGAATAGGGTCTAAGTTGTCAAACTCAAATAAACCACGAATCGTCATTAAGTTTTCTGCTTGATCGTTGATCGCTTTTGAATACACATTATAGCTATCTTGATCACTTAATCTAACTGCTTGTTGTAATTTGGCAACCGTTGTAGGGTTAAACAAATGACGTTCGCCATTTCTTCTCCATCTATAATCACCACCCACATTTAAACCTAAGTTTTTATCAATTTGGTTGTCTGGGTAGGCTTGTTTATAACGTTGATCAATTTCTTTTTCTATTTCATATAAACCAATACCTTCTATTCTTGAAGCTGTGTAAGGGAAATATTTTTCTACAAATTGAGAATTGAATCCAACAATTTCAAAAATTTGAGAACCTCTGTACGAATGTAATGTAGAGATTCCTATTTTGTTCATTACTTTTAAAATTCCTTTTCCAATTGCTTTGTTGAAATTATCAACTGCTTTTTGTTCGTCAATTCCAGTAATAAAACCTTCTTTCACTTGCATTCTAATAATTTCGTTTACCATATATGGGTTAATAGCACTTGCGCCATAACCAAATAAAGTAGCAAAATGATGTGGTTCACGAGGTTCTGCAGATTCAATAATAATATCGAAATAAGAACGCTTACGCAAACGGTTTAATTGATGATTTACAAAAGAACAAGCTAATAAAGCAGGGATCGGTGCAAATTCTTGGTTTACACCTCTATCCGAAAGAATAATGATGTTTGTTTTTCTTTCTAATGCTTTTTCTATTTGAATAATAATGGCATCTAAAGCATTTTCTAAACCATTTAATCCTTGTGCTTTAGGATATAAAATATGAATTGTTTCTGCTTTGAAGCTTTCAATATCAATATTTCTTATTTTTTCTAAATCAGCATTAGAGATCACAGGGTTCTGAATTCTTAATTTTCTACACTGTCTGCTTGTAATGCTAAAAATATTTCTATCTTTTCCTAAGTTTAAACTGATGTCTGTTACAATTTCTTCACGAATTCCATCTAAAGGTGGATTGGTAACTTGGGCAAATAATTGTTTAAAATAGTTTGAGATTAATTGAGGTCTGTCTGATAAAACGGCTAAAGGAGTATCTATTCCCATAGATCCTAAAGCTTCTTTACCAACGATTGCCATTGGTGTAATTATTTCTTGAATATCTTCAAAAGTATAATTAAATAAACGTTGACGCGTTTTTACATCAATTGTTTCAATTGGGCAAGTTTCACTTGTATAAGGAACATCTTTTAAATGTAAACGAGTTTTATCTAACCATTCTTGGTACGGTCTTTCCGAAACTATTTTACTCTTAATTTCTTCATCTTCAATAATTCTTCCTTCGTTCATGTCTACCAAGAACATTTTTCCTGGTTCTAATCTACCATGTCTTTTAATATCTTCTGGAGCAATATCTACCACACCAATTTCTGAAGACATAATTAGTTTACCACTTTTGGTAACCGTATATCTAGAAGGTCTTAATCCATTTCTATCTAATAGAGCACCAATATAATCTCCATCTGTAAAAGGTACAGAAGCTGGTCCATCCCAAGGTTCCATAATACAACCATTGTATTCGTAAAAAGCTTTGCGCTCTTTAGACATTGTAGCATGTTTTTCCCAAGCTTCAGGAATCATCATCATCATAATTTCTGGTAATGAACGCCCTGTGTGTGTTAATAATTCTACCACCATATCCATGGAAGCAGAATCAGATTTTCCTGGTAAGATAATTGGGAATAATTTATCTATTTGTGGACCAAATACATCGCTTTTCATGATTTCTTCACGAACACGCATTCTACTTACATTTCCACGTAAGGTATTAATCTCACCATTTTGACACATGTATCTAAATGGTTGCGCTAATTCCCAAGTTGGCATTGTATTGGTAGAAAAACGTTGATGTACAAGTGCTAAACGAGTTACTAAATCTATTTCTTGTAAATCTTTATAATAAGGACCAATATCTTCTGGCATAATAATACCTTTATAGATAATGGTTGTAATAGATAAACTTGGCACATAGAAATACATTGATTCAGAAATTTTAGATTTTCTGATTGAATGTTCAGCTATTTTTCTTGCAGCATATAATTTAGCTTTAAAAGTAGCTTCGCTTATTTCTTCTTTTTTTCCAATAAATAACTGTTCGATGTTTGGTTCTGATGCCAACGCAATTTCTCCTAATTGAGACGAGTCTACAGGAACTTTTCTCCAACCTAAAACCGTTAATCCTTGTGCAGTTACTTCGTTTTCGAACGTAGTTTTACAAAAATTATATTGGTTAGATATTTTTGGTAAAAAGACCATACCTGCGGCATATTCTCTTTGGGCTGGTAAGGTAAAGTTACAAACACGTTTAAAGTAATCATGAGGTATATCTATTAGCAAACCTGCACCATCACCTGTTTTTCCATCAGCACTAACACCCCCTCTGTGTTCTAGTTTTACTAATATTTCTAGAGCGTCATGTATGATTTGATTTGTTTTTTCTCCATTTAAATTACAAATAAAACCTGCCCCACAATTTTCGTGTTCAAACTCTGGTAAGTATAAGCCTTGTTTCTCCATATGATATTCAGTTATATTTACAAATCTATGTATTTTGTTGAATATAATTCAGTATTTTGATTTAATTAATATAAGTTTTACGATGGAAATAAAATAATTGTGATAAAAGTTTGTTAATGATAATTTAATGAGATTTATTTGTGATATTCATAAAAACAATAAAAGAGCCTTTAAAATATTAACTTTAAAGGCTCTTTTTGTTTAAAACAGTAACTTTATAGTTAATGCTCGTTTAATCTAAAATCTGGATAAGCATCCATACCGTGTTCGTGAGCATCTAATCCTTCTAACTCTTCTCTTTCACTAACTCTAATTCCCATTGTTTTCTTAAGGATAAATATGATGATAAATGAGGTTGCTATACAAAATGCTGCATAAGAACCTACACCTATTAATTGGCTAACAAATTGATCTACTCCGGCTAAATTACCAAAAAGACCCACTGCTAAAGTTCCCCAAATTCCGCAAACTAAGTGAACTGCAATTGCACCAACAGGATCATCTAATTTTAATTTATCAACTAAACTAACGGCAAAAACGATAATAGTACCGGCAATTGAACCGATAATAATAGCATCTGTAGGCGACATTTGATCTGCTCCTGCAGTGATACCTACTAATCCACCAAGAATACCGTTTAAGAACATTGTTAAATCTAAGTTTTTGTATAGTATTGTTGATACTATAGCGGCAACAACACCTCCTGCGGCTGCAGCTAAGCAAGTAGTAACTAAGGTTAAAGAAGTTAAAGTTGGGTCTGCAGATAAAACAGAACCACCATTAAAACCAAACCATCCTAACCAAAGTATTAAAACTCCTGCAGTTGCTAATGGAATATTATGTCCAGGAATTGCTTGTGGCTTTCCGTCTTTAAATTTACCAATTCTTGCACCTAATAAATATACAGCAACTAAAGCTGCCCATCCACCCACAGAGTGTACTAATGTAGAGCCTGCAAAATCATAAAAACCTAATTGGTCTAAAAATCCACCACCCCATTTCCAAGAACCTGCTATTGGGTATACAAAGCCAACATAGATAATTGCGAAAATCATAAAAGGTAAAATTTTCATTCTTTCTGCTACGGCACCAGAAACAATTGTTGCAGCTGTTGCTGCGAACATTCCTTGAAATAAGAAATCTGTCCAATACGTGTAGCCTTCATTATAAGCTAAATCTAAAGCCCCTGCATCTGTAAGTGGCGATGATAATCCAAAACCAGCAAATCCAAAAATACCAGCAGATCCTTCTGCAAACCCAGGATACATTAAGTTGAATCCAACAAAGCAGTACAGTAGTAAGCCAATGCTAATGATAAAGATGTTTTTAAATAAAATATTTAAAGTATTTTTTTGTCTTGTTAAACCAATTTCTAAGAATGCAAAACCTAAGTGCATAAAGAAAACTAGTGCTGTACAGATCATCATCCATACATTGTTTATTGTAAGTAATTCCATGATAAATTTTTAAGATATTTATTTTAAAGTTTGTCCGCCTTTTTCTCCGGTTCTAATTCTGTATGCTTCTTTAATGTCTATTACAAATATTTTTCCATCTCCAACATCACCAGTACTAGCAGATTTTAAAATAGCCTCTACTGTTATTTCTTCAAAATCATCATTAACAACAATAGATAAATGTCTTCTTTGTATGTCGCTTGTGCTATAGCTAACACCTCTATATACATGTCCTTCTTTTTCGTTACCTAATCCAGTAACATCCCAGTAAGAGAAAAAAGTTACACCTACATCGTGTAGCGCCTCTTTTACGACTCTAAATTTTGACTTTCTTATAATTGCTTCAATTTTCTTCATTTGCTATAAATTTTAGTTTTTAATATTCCAAAAGTAGATAATATTTTTAAAAGGTATGCAAAATAGGAGGGTTATGTTGTAAAAATTAGCATAAAAATAAAAGTACCCCATTAAAATTAGGATACTTCTAAAATAAATCCTTTTTTTTTATTAAATATTGATATTTTTAATGGCTGTTTAGTCTGAAATTAGGATACGCTTCCATTCTGTGCTCCTGAATATCAAGATTGTCTATTTCTTTTTTTTCAGAAACCCTAAATTCTGTTGTTTTCTTTTGGATTTTATAAAATAATAATAGAAGTTGTTGTTGTGTGGGTTTCAATTGTTAAAGCGTCTGTAGTTTATATGTCGAGTTGAGCGAATTCTTTATAGTAGAATAAGTCTCCTTCGCTTGTGTCGCTTGCAAATATTTTGGTTTTCTGACTCTGTTGTGTCTTTATAAGAAAAGAAGTTGATGCTTTTTTGCGTTCACTTCTTATTTTGCTGTTCTAAACTTTTATTTTCTGATGATTGCTTTATTTTGTTTTCAATAATAAATTTTATGTAAATAATTAGCTTATCTCTCTCGTTCTTTGTGAGTTATTTAAAATAATGGTCTAAATAAAAATCACATAAGCGGGATAGCTTATGTGATTTTTTGAATAAAATTAACTAAACTTTAATTTTTACTTGTCCGAAAGTTCTCTTTGTCTCTTACCAGGGTAAGCTAAAGATCCGTGCTCATGAATATCAAGTCCTTCTACTTCTTCTTTTTCAGTAACTCTTAATCCGATTGTTTTTTTCATAATGAAAAGGAATATAAAAGATAATCCGATAGCCCATATTGCGTAAGATGCTACACCGATTGCTTGTGCACTTAATTGTGCTACACCACCACCGTTAAATAATCCGATACCAGTATCTCCATCAATACCCCATAATCCAATTACTAAAGTACCCCATGCTCCACAAACACCATGTACTGATATTGCACCTACTGCATCATCTATTTTTAATTTATTTTCTATAAATTCTATAGAGAATACAACAAGAATACCACCTATTAAACCTGCTAGTATAGAACCTCCTTCGCCAATATTACCACAACCTGCGGTAATACTTACAAGACCAGCAAGAGCTCCGTTTAATGTCATACCTAAATTTGGTTTTCCATTTTTAATCCAAGTAAGTAGTAAAGCACCTACGGCACCTGCTGCTGCTGCTAAATTTGTTACTAGTACAACTTGAGAAGCTGCTACAGCATCATCTCCACCCCAAGCTAATTGAGATCCACCATTAAAACCAAACCATCCTAACCAAAGTATAAATACACCTAAAGTTGCGTACATTTGGTTGTGTCCTGGCATTTCTACAGATTTACCGTTAATGAATTTACCAATTCTTGGTCCAACCATCCAAGCAGCTACTAATGCAGCCCATCCACCTACAGAGTGAACAATAGAAGATCCGGCGAAATCAATAAATTCTGCTGGCATCCAATCTGCATTTAAGAAACCACCATTCCATTCCCATCCACCAGCAATAGGGTAGATAAGTGCTGTCATAATGATGCTAAAAATAGCGTAGGTTGTATATTTTGTTCTTCCTGCGATCGCTCCAGACACAATAGTTGCTGCGGTTGCTGCAAATACGGTTTGAAAAAACAAATCTGCTGCTCCTTGAGAAAATACAAATCCTCCCCAGTGAAAGAATCCTCCTCCTTGATCTTCTCCATACATTAAAGAGTAACCAATAAACCAGAAAGCTATAGATCCAACAGCGATATCTAAGAAATTTTTCATCGCTATGTTTACGGCATTCTTAGAGTCTGTCATTCCAGATTCAACCAAGAAGAAACCAGCTTGCATAAAGAATACTAAGATACCTGCAATAAGCATCCAAAGCATCCCCATGTCTCCATTTATTTGTTCAACAGCTGTTGCTATTTCTGTTGAAGGGGTGTCTTGTAATAGTGTTAAAAATAAACTCATAATTATAAGGTTTTAGTTAGTAATAGTTTTGTAGTATCTCCTTAGAAAGAATATACAGCAGCCATCGTTAAAGTAGATGTACTTTTATCTGTAGGAAAAGCTTCAATAATATAATCATCAGAAGAATCAAATCTTAAGTCAGTTATAAACTTTAAGTTGCTAGTTAAGTTTACGTTAGATGTTAAAGTAAATGCAGTTACACTACTGTCAACACCACCAGATGTAGATGTAAAAAATTCTGGTCTTAATCCTAGTGCAAATGTTTCAGAAAAAGTGTTTTGTAAGTACAATGCAACACCTTGGTATCCTTCATCAGCATCATTAGAGTTTGCATACGCTGCATTTATACCTACGTAAAAAGAATCAGTTAAATCAAAGCCACCAGTATAGTCTAAAAACATCCAGTCTTTAGCTCCTCCAGCACTTACAGCTCCTGAAACAAAGTTTAAATATTGACCTTTGTATCCAATTTGAGCACCTAATTGAGTGTCGTCTGTAAGATTACCGTCAGCACTAGAGATTCCATGACCGTTTGTTAAAGCTAACATGAATGATAAATCTTCAGAAACAGCGTAGTCTGCTTTTATCCCTGTATGAGAAAAAGGTCCTGCATTAAATAAATAAGATACAGTATAATTAAAGTTAGCTGTTGGGTTGATAACCTCGTAACCTAAGAATGTATTAAATTGTCCTGCAGTTAATGTTAATTTGTCACTTACTTTATAGTAAGCATATAATTGATTAATTGCTCCTGCCATGTTTGCATCATCTGCTCTAGGTCCAAATGCAATATCTGCAACAACTCCAGCTTTTCCTTTTTCGTAAGCAAATACGGTATTTGCAAATCCTAAACCAAAAGCATTAGCGTTTTCAGGGCTAGCAATTAAGATTCCCGGAGTTCCTGCATTTTTTGTAAAATTAGTTGTTCCGTAAACATCTACAGTACCACTTAAAGTAAAAGTTCCTGCGTCTTCTTTTTCTTGTGCGTTTATTACTAAACTGCTTGCTACTAATAAAGTTAAAATAATTTTTTTCATAATTAATGTTCTTTAGTTGTTTTTATGTTTTTGTTGTTTCAACGTGTCAAATGTAAATATTTAATTTAAAACAACAAAGGGGTGTATTTTCAAAAAGCATCAATTTTGATGTTGTACCCTCAAAAAAATAGGGGTTAATTTACGATAAGTATATTTTTTAGTTTTTGAGGGGTGTCAAATATTGACTATGTAAAAAAGAGATATGTAATTTTAGGATATTCATAAAAATGCACCTTTTTTGAAAAAAAATTTAATTATTGTATCTTCGGCCTATGAAATATGCACATTCTTACTTGGTTGATATACAGTTTTTAGGGTTTCGGTTTTCTGGTTGGCAAAAGCAAACAAACGCCAAAACAGTACATCAAATGGTAGATAAGACATTGGGTTTTGTTTTTAAGGATGTTGTTTTTAAGACCATTGGTATTGGTAGAACGGATGCTAAGGTTTCTGCGAATTCGTACTATGTGCAATTATTTACAGATACATTCGTAGACGAAGTTTCTTTTCTAAAGTCTATAAATTCTAATTTTTCTTCGGATTTTAAAGCGATTTCTATTCAAAAAGTAGGGACTAACTTTAATATTATCAAAGCTTCTAAGTTAAAAGAGTATCATTATTACTTTTCTTTTGGCGCTAAAAACCATCCTTTTGCGGCTCCTTTTATTGTAAATGTTGATGAGAACCTAGATATTGATCAAATGATGAAAGGTGCAAAATTGTTTGAAGGTGAACATTTTTTTCATAAATATTGCACAAAGCCTTCTGATAAAACTATTTTTAAAAGAACAATTGCATCTTGTGAACTTGTGGAAAACGATATTTTAACGGCTAATTTTTTTCCCGAAACGTCTTATGTGGTAAAGATCAAAGGAAAAGGTTTTTTGCGATATCAAATTCGATTGATGGTGGCAACACTTTTTGAATTGGGAAAAGGAAATCTCGATTTGGCATTTATCAAAGCTTCTTTAAAGGAAGATAATGATCAAAAATCATTACGGAATATTGCGCCGGCTTCTGGGTTGCAATTGTTCGATGTTGAGCTAGATTTATAATTAAAGTTTAAAAAAGACTCACAGGTTTTTAAAACGGTTGAGGTCTGAATAGTATAAAAATAAGCTTTTGAGGTTTTTAAAATCGTAAAGATTTGTGTTTATAAAAAAAATACAATTAGTTTGTTCGTATTTGCGTGAGCGATAGCAATGGCATCCTTTTTTTGAAGTATGAAAAAAAAGATATAATGGATAGCGCGTTTTTTGCTTTTTTGCAAAAACATGCCCAAAAGAAAAATCCACCTCGTAAAAGATGGATTTTTTATACCTTATATATAAGGTCTCGTTTATCCTTTGATAATTCCGCGAGAAATTACAATTTTCTGAATCTCAGAAGTGCCTTCGTAAATCTGCGTAATTTTTGCATCGCGCATTAAACGCTCTACATGGTATTCTTTTACAAAACCATTACCACCGTGAATTTGCACCGCTTCTACGGTATGTTCCATAGCAACTTTACTAGCGTATAATTTTGCCATTGCGCTAGACATGTCGTAATTGTTATCTTGGTCTTTATCCCAAGCAGCTTTCATTACCATCATTCTTGCCGCTTCAATTTCTGTGTGCATATCTGCCAGTTTAAACGCAATTGCTTGATGGTTGCAAATTTCTGTTCCGAATGCTTTTCGTTGTTTCGAGTATTTTAGTGCCAATTCGTACGCGCCAGCAGCAATTCCTAATGCCTGAGCAGCAATACCAATTCTACCACCAGAAAGTGTTTTCATGGCGAATTTAAATCCAAAGCCATCTTCGCCAATTCTGTTTTCTTTGGGCACTTTTACATCGTTAAATTGTAAGGTGTGTGTGTCCGAGCCACGAATTCCTAATTTATCTTCTTTTGGTCCTACATGAAAACCAGGTGTGCCTTTTTCTACAATAAAAGCGTTAATTCCGTGGTGTCCTTTCGCTCTGTCTGTTTGTGCAATTACTAAATAAACATCTGCACGGCCACCACTTGTAATCCAGTTTTTTGTTCCGTTTATCAAATAATGATCTCCTTTATCTTCTGCGGTTGTGGCTTGCGAAGTTGCGTCTGAGCCTGCTTCTGGTTCGCTTAAACAAAAAGCACCTACAAATTCTCCTGTTGCTAATTTTGTTAAATATTTTTGTTTTTGATCTTCGTTCGCGTATGCTTCTAGGCCATAGCAAACTAGAGAGTTGTTTACAGAAACAATTACTGAGGCTGAGGCATCAATTTTAGAAAGTTCTTCCATAATTAATACATAAGAGATGGCGTCCATGCCGCTTCCTCCGTATGTTGGGTCTACCATGATTCCCATAAAACCTAAATCGCCCATTTTTTTGACCAATTCTTGTGGGAATTCTTGCTTATTGTCTCTTTCAATAACTCCTGGTAATAATTCTGTTTGCGCAAAGTCTCGTGCTGCATCACGTATCATGATGTGTTCTTCTGTTAAACTAAAATCCATATGTTATTTTTATTATATTCGTAAATTTTGATGTCAAAGATATCGATTTCGTAACATATTATCAATAGACTTTTTTTATTTTTGTTTTTATGGATAAAAAGGAAGTTTTTAGTATTGGATTAATGTCTGGTACTTCTTTAGACGGAATTGATTTGGTGTATGTAAAGTTTGATGCAGATGCTGTTAAAAACTTCGAAATTATTTATGCAGAAACGGTTGCTTATTCGTCAGCATGGAAAGATACGCTGCAAAAAGGAATTCATTTTTCTTCGGATGAATTACAGATTTTAAATATTGAGTATGGTACACTTCTAGGAAGCGTGCTTACTAATTTTATTGATAAATTTGGAATCCAACAAATTGATTTTATCGCGTCTCATGGCCATACTATTTTGCATCAGCCAGCAAACGGAATTACACTTCAAATTGGAGACGGACAAACCATTGCAAATGCTACAAAGCAAAAAGTAGTATGCGATTTTAGAACGCAAGATGTACAATTAGGCGGACAAGGTGCGCCTTTAGTTCCTGTTGGCGATGCTTTATTGTTTACTGATTTTGAGTATTGCTTAAATTTAGGCGGATTTTCTAATATTTCTTATCAAAAGGATGATAAAAGAATTGCTTTTGATATCTGTCCTGTAAACATTGTATTGAATTTTTATGCTCATAAATTGGGATTCGCATATGATGCATCCGGCAAAATTGCATCCGAAGGCAACATAAATGAATTGCTTTTAGAAAAATTAAATTCCCTTGCATTTTATCAGCAAATACCACCAAAATCCTTAGGACTAGAGTGGGTGCAAGCACATATATTTCCGTTAATAGATGGTTTAGAAACGGCTATTCCAACAATCTTAAGAACGTTTGTAGAACATGTTGCCATACAAATAAGTAAAATTATTAAAAACAATACCTCGGTTTTAGTGACAGGAGGCGGTGCGTTTAATTCCTATTTAATGCAACGCATTGAATATCATGCTGCTATTAAAATAGCATTGCCAAGTACCGAATTGATCAATTTTAAAGAAGCGCTCGTTTTTGCTTTTTTAGGGTTGTTAAAGATTCAGGATAAAGTAAATTGTTTGCAATCTGTAACAGGAGCAAGTAAGAATCATTCCTCGGGAGCGATTTTTGTTTTTAATCAAAAATAAAAAATTTGAACAACCATTTTTTTACTGTAAGTTTGTAAAGTATCAACAATAATTATAATTCTAAAAATTAAATAAAATGAATCAACTTTAGCTTTTCCCCTGCAGGGGATTTTAATGCACAATGTTATGTTATGTAAAAGCAAAATTGAACTCATTTAAAATAATAAGATGAAAGAATTATTAAAAATATACGAAAATAAACAACCAGAAATCGTTTTTAATTGGAAAGATGCCGAAACGGAAGCAGAAGGTTGGACCGTGATTAACTCATTAAGAGGTGGTGCTGCAGGCGGCGGAACAAGAATGAGAGAGGGTTTAGATATGAACGAAGTTTTATCTTTAGCCAAAACCATGGAAGTAAAGTTTACAGTTTCTGGTCCTGCAATTGGAGGCGCTAAATCTGGCATTAATTTTAATCCTCATGATCCTCGTAAAAAAGGGGTTTTAGAGCGTTGGTATAAAGCGGTGTCTCCTTTGTTAAAAAATTATTACGGAACAGGTGGAGATTTAAATGTTGATGAAATTCATGAAGTAATACCCATGACGGAAGATGTGGGCGTGTGGCATCCTCAAGAAGGCGTCTTTAACGGTCATTTTAAACCAACCGAAGCCGATAAAATTAATAGAATCGGACAATTAAGGCACGGGGTGATAAAAGTCATAGAAAGTAAAAATTATTCACCTGATATTTCGGCGAAATTTACAATAGCTGATATGATTACAGGATTTGGAGTTGCAGAAGCTGTTCGTCATTTTTACGATATTTATGGAGGATCGGTTGTTGGAAAACGAGCAGTAGTGCAGGGTTTTGGAAATGTAGGGTCAGCGGCAGCGTATTATTTAGCACAAATGGGTGTAAAAATTGTAGGTATTATTGATAGAGTGGGTGGTGTTATAAAAGAAGAAGGTTTTTCTTTCGAAGAAATAAAAGAATTATTTTTACATAAAGATGGTAATACATTGGTTGCAAAAAATATGATTTCTTTTGAAGAGATACACCAACAAATTTGGAATTTAAATTGTGAAATATTTGCACCTTGTGCAGCCTCAAGATTGGTAAAGCAAGAACAAATAGATCAAATGATACAATCTGGTTTAGAAGTGATTTCTTGCGGAGCAAATGTTCCTTTTGCAGATAAAGAAATTTTCTTTGGATCGATTATGGAAGATACCGATAAAAAAGTGAGTCTTATTCCAGATTTTATTTCCAATTGCGGTATGGCAAGAGTATTTGCTTACTTTATGGAAAGAAGAGTAGAAATGACAGATGAAGCTATTTTTGAAGATACGTCAAATACTATAAAAAGAGCACTGCAAAGAACGTTTGCAAGAAGTGCTGCAAAAACTAAAATAAGTGAAACTGCGTTTGAAATAGCGCTAAAAGAGTTGATATAAATTTAATAAATAAACAAGTATTAGTATGGAATCAGTGATTATTATTGTATTTGTAATGGGGTATTTAGCCATTACTTTAGAGCACAACTTAAAACTAGATAAATTAATTCCGGCCTTAATAATGATGGCGGTTTGTTGGGCTATGGTAGCTCTTGGTGTAGATAACTTTACACAGTGGTTTGACTCTAGTCAGCATAGTTTGGTTGAAGGTTTTGGGGCTTTGGTACATGAAGATAAGTTGCATTTGGTAGAAGAAACTTTATTGCATCACTTAGGTAAAACGGCAGAGATTTTGGTTTTCCTTTTAGGAGCAATGACGATTGTAGAAATCATCGATTATTTTGATGGATTTTCAACCATTAAAAGTTTTATCAAAACGAAAAAGAAATCTAAGATTTTATGGATTTTTTCCATATTAGCGTTCGTTTTATCAGCAATAATAGATAATTTGACAGCAACCATTGTATTGATTTCTATTTTACAGAAAATTGTTAAAAGTAGAGAAGAAAGAATCTGGTTTGCAGGTTTAATTATTATTGCAGCAAATGCAGGTGGTGCATGGTCGCCAATTGGTGATGTTACCACAACAATGCTTTGGATTGGTAAAAAAGTAAGTACTTTAAAATTAGTAGAATATTTATTATTACCTTCTATCTTGTGTATGGCTGTTCCTACGCTTATTGCTTCGTTTTTACCAGCATTTAAAGGTGAAATTGAAATTGAAGAAGCAGAAGAAGAAGTTTCTAAAAGTCCGCATAGCGCAAAAATGTTATACTTAGGTTTGGGTGCTATTGTGTTTGTGCCTATTTTTAAAACAATTACACATTTACCTCCTTATGTAGGTATGATGTTGTCTTTAGCAGTCGTAGCAACTTTTGCTGAAATTTATAGTAAGTCTAAATTTTCTATTTCAAGTGTAGATGGCGAAGAATCAGAAGCTCATGAAGCAGGTGCACACCACAGTCCAGTGCATGCTTCTTTATCTAAAATAGAAATGCCAAGTATTTTATTTTTCTTAGGGATTTTAATGGCAGTTGCCGCTTTAGAGTCGTTAGGTATTTTATTTAACTTTGCCTCAACGTTGCAAGATACCATCCCAATGATGGGTACAGAGTTGCATCATGAAGGTGTGTCCGATTTAGTAATTATGTTGCTAGGTGTTGGTTCTGCGGTGATTGATAATGTGCCTTTAGTTGCGGCAAGTTTAGGAATGTTTTCTCAAGGATTGGATAATGAACTTTGGCACTTTGTAGCGTTTTCTGCGGGTACAGGGGGTTCTATGTTAATTATTGGTTCTGCAGCAGGTGTTGTTGCGATGGGAATGGAGAAAATAGATTTCTTTTGGTATTTTAAAAATATATCATGGTTAGCATTGATAGGTTTTGTAGTTGGTTCTGCAACATTTATGATTACGAGAACCATGTTTTAACAGATAATTAAAACAAATAGAAATGTCATTTTGTATTATTGCAGAATGGCATTTTTTTTGCTGTAAAAAAAGTGATTACTTTGTTTGCGAAAACAATTTAAAAGTTAATTAGGCGTTTATTAATATAGAATTTAAAAAATAGTTGAATGATATCATTTTATCAAGAAAATACTGCATTGTTAGAAGAGGTGGCTCCTCAAGAAAAAACACTTTCCATTTATAATTTAATTGTAGATGGCGGTTTAGGTGGCCAAATTATAATAGCCATTTTGGTTGTGTTGTTAGCGGTGGCTTTATATATTTATTTCGAACGCTTTTTTGCTATTAAAGCGGCGTCAAAAGTAGATAAGAACTTTATGAACCAGATTAAAGATTTTGTGTCTAATGGTAAATTAGAATCAGCCAATGCTTTGTGTAAAAACACAGATACACCCACTGCTAGATTAATTGGGAAAGGAATTTCTAGAATTGGGAAACCTTTAGATGATATTCATACAGCCATCGAAACCGCGGGTAAATTAGAAGTGTATCAATTAGAAAAAAATGTAAGTGTATTGGCGACTATTGCCGGAGTTGCGCCTATGATTGGTTTTTTAGGAACTGTAATCGGAATGATTGTTGCTATTCACGCCATTGCAAATGCGGGTGGTCAAATAGATATTAAAATGCTTTCTGATGGTTTGTACACCGCCATGACCACAACGGTTGCGGGTTTAATTGTAGGTATTATCGCCTATATTACCTACAATCATTTGGTGGTAAAAACAGATAAAATAGTCTATCAAATGGAAGCGAAGTCTGTGGAATTTTTAGATTTGTTAAACGAACCTGTATAAAGGATTCAAAGTCTTGAGTTTTGGATTCAATGTTTGCAGCGTTGGGTTGTGAAATTTGAATTTTGAAAATTGATTCTTGAACCTTACATATTGAATTTTAAACATTGAACCCAAAGTATGAATTTAAGAGGAAGAAATAAAGTAGATCCAACATTTAACATGTCGTCTATGACGGATATTGTTTTTTTGTTGCTGATATTTTTTATGCTCACATCTACCTTAGTTACGGTAAATGCGATTGATGTTTTTTTACCAAAAGCAGGCGGAAAAACAGAAAATAATGCCTCGGTGGCGGTTACAATTACCAGCGAATCGCTTTTTTATATTGATAAAACCGAAGTCAGCGCTGCAGATTTAGAAAGTGAGATTTTAAGAAGTGTGGGTGCTGATAAAAAGAAAACCATTGTGATTCGAGGAGATCAAGAAGTGCCTTATAAAAATGTGATGGAAGTAATTGATATCGCTAATAAGAATAAGTTAAAAATGATTTTAGCTGTAAAAGGGAATTAGTAATCGGTTTTTAAAATGTGCTTATTTATCTGAATTTATCAGAAGTCATAAACCAAAACCTGCTAACGAAACATCAAATAAATGAAAATACTACCTACAAAACATGAACGAAAATCAGCAGCAATAACCGCCGTTATTTTGCTTGTGTTAGCGTTTGTTATTTTTAATTTTGGACTAAAATATTTAGATCCGCCAGAAGAATATGGCTTAGCAATTAATTTTGGTGATTCAGATTTTGGAAGTGGAGACCCTGTTGAATTCACAAAAAGATCTGAAACCCAACAAGAACTTGAAAAAGAACAGGTTGTAGAAGAGGTAACAGTAACGCCAAATGAGGCGGTAAAAGAAGAAATTATTTCTGATGAAACTTCAAAAGAAGTAATTGTCGTAGAAAAAAAAGAAGTAAAAAAACAGCCTGTAAAAGAGGTTGTTAAAAAAGAAACTCCTAAAGAAACCCCAAAACCAAAACCATCTAAAGAAACTACTGATGCGTTAAATAGTTTGTTAAATGGCAATTCTTCTGATGGAAGTCCTAAAGGAGAAGGAGACGATCAAAAAGAAGGTGTGAAAGGAAAAGTAAATGGCGACCCAAATTCGAATAAATATTATGGAAATACAGGAACCGGGTCTG
>JANQTQ010000074.1 GCA_030731625.1 Polaribacter sp.
TCATTTATAAAATTTGACGTAAATTGATCTCTAATAATACCATCGGCATCATTAAAATCAGAATTTGAAACTGAATTCCAAATATTTCCAGCATCCACAAAAACAGCACCTTTAAAGAAAGAATAAATAGGAAATCGATATTCTAAATTCGCTTCCAAACGAATATTTCCTGTTTTGTCAAAAAAAGAACTAGCAGTGTTTGTATCATTTTCATTATAAGTTCCTGGTCCAAGAGATCTAATACTAAACGCTCTAACGCTATAAGGACCTCCAGCGAAATATTGTTTTGCAAAGGGTATAACATCAGAATTTCCATACGCATAACCAAAACCAGCAAAGATTCTGGCAGCAATAGTTTGCTCGTTTTTAGTGCCAAAATTATAATGATATCTGGCATCAACATCTGCTTTTGCATATTGTGCAAATTCTAAACCTAAAAATTGTTTTGGATCTCCAACTATTTTTTCTTTGCCTAATAAACTAATAGAATTTCCTGCAACATCTAAAGTAGATTGTAGATAAAATTGATGATTTTTGGCTGAGTTCAACATTTCATTATACGTAAATGAAAATGTAAGTCCGCTTATAAATTGCTGATCAAAACTGCTTTGTAGAAATGAATTGTTATCCAAAATTTCTTGAAATTCTGCAGTAGTATTTGATAAACTCGTATAATTTACAGAAATAGGATTAAATTCATACGTAATATATTTATTTGCATTCCATGTATACCCAAAAAGCGCACTACTAGATAACAAGGTGTATAATTGACTTCTGCTTAAATACGTTGCACTTAAACTTACTTTAGTTTTAGGAATAGAATAATCAAAATAATCTTTATTTATAGAAAACGGAGCGATAACTCTTGGAAAAATAAGTTCGCCTTTTAACCCCAATTCTAAACTACTTAAACCAGAACTACAGCCATTCGTAATCTGCGTTTCATAACCAATATTTGTACTGATATTTAAGGTTTCGCCTCCTTTAAATAAGTTTCTATTACTATACGTTAAGGCTAATTCTGGACCTGCAAAATTATTAGACTTTGTAACTGCTTGTAACTCTGCACGAATTGCGCGTTTCGTTAATGGTGATAAAAAAATATTGGCTTCTAAACTGCCTGTAGTATCTGTAATTGAGTCATTTATTTCTTTATATTGAATATTTACAAACTTATAAACACCAATTGAAGAAAGTCGTCTTGCTGTATTTTTAGAGTTTGATGGATTAAAAAAATCGCCTTCTTTTAAAGTGATAAAATCATCTAAATATTTTGGTTCAAAAAAGGTTGTATCTTGATGATAGGTCTTTTCTTGAAAACGAATATTTTTTATTTCTGTAGAATCATTTAAATTATAATTAGGAAAAACATGTATCTTTTTAATCAGATAAGGAACTGTTGCTTTTTTAGGAGTTTGTGCTTTTAATTTTAAAAATAAATCAAATTTTTTATTCTGATAGCTATTCGTATCAGCTTCAAAAAGTAAAAAGTCTGAATTAAAATTATAATATCCTTTGTTTTTTAATTCGGTATCTAATCGTTGTCTTTCTAATTTTAAACTTCCCAAATCGAAGCGCATGTCTTTTTTGATAGGTGATGTTATGCTTAATTTTTTGATGTCTTCATAAATAGGCGAAACCATAGCATCTATTTTATAGTTGGCCATTTTATAAGGTTCAGTAATTTTTAAACGATAAACGATAGATGCTTCTTTTTTCTTTTCTTTAAAATTAGCTGCTATCGTACTATAGAAAAATCCATAATTTTCTAATTTATTTCTTAAAATTTCTTTATTTTCAAACGCATTTATATCCGATTGGTAAACAGGTTTTTGCCCTATTTTTTTGTACAACCATCTATTTAAAAAGTTGGTTTTTTCTTGGTGATTTTTATAGTAATAATACAAACCAAGATGCATGCCAAGAAACTTTTTATTTGGCTGCTGACTTAATATAGAGGATAAATCTTCTTTTAGTTCTTTTACTTTTTCTACTGTAGAATCTGCTTCAATTTCTATAGAAGTACCAGTGTACAAACGTTTATTTTCTGGAATGTGTTTTTTGATACCACAAGCGTACATAAACAAGAGTACTAAAATTAAAACAGAATATTTTTTATAGGATGCTTTCAAAATTTAGTTGCTTTTATCTTCAAGAAGATCAGTGTTATTATTTTTTTTTGGCGCTGTTTTTTCTTTCTTTTTTTCTGATTTTTCTTTCTTAGAATTTAAAATAGAATCCCAAAGTTGATGAAATTCATTAAATTCTTTAGTGAAAATTAAAGCGATTCCGCTTACAATAGTTTGTCCGTCAATTACATTTTCAAACTCACTTTTTCTAAAACCTCTAAGACGATATCTGCCATCTTCTGTAATTTGATACTCTAAACTCACATTACCAATTAAAGGAGATTTTTCTTCGGTAGTGCTGCTTCCTTGTATGTCTAATTCGCTACCAACTCTTACCGTTAAACGATCGTTAAATAATTTTTTTTGTGCTGCAACATCCAATTGCGTTCTATCCGTTGGTGTGTCTCCTTGATAATCTGTAAAACTATTTAAACCAAAATCTAATTCGATACCAGAACCACCAAGAATTTTATCAGAAAAAGCATTTAATTGTCCAGAAACGGCATCATTCAAATTGTTTTTGGCAAGTGTTGCAAATCCACCAGAACTACCATCGCTACCAGTATCTGGATAAAACCGATTTAACACTAACAAAGAAAAAATTTGTCTATTTAACTCATCTTCTTGCTGATTAATTTGTTGCACACGTTCGTAAACTTGACCGCTAATTGCACCTTGTTGCTCTTCTGGCATATCTAAATTAAAAGATATTTTTGGTTGCAACAATTCGCCAGCAATATTTAAATACACATTAAAAGGCAATACCTGTTTGTATTTGTTTTTTGTTGATGCATCTTCCCCAGAAGTTTGTGAAGCCATTAAATCTGAAGCAGAGGTTTTTAAAGTATACGTTGTGCGGATGTCTAATTTGGCATCAAAAGGATCTCCGGCCCAAGAAATTCTACTTCCAGGTACTAACACAAATTTTCTATCTACAACATTGTATAAGTTCAGTTTATAATATCCGTCGGAAACTTCATAAGCGCCAGTTAAAGATAAACGTCCATTTGGATTCATTAGAAAAATGAAATCACCATCTCCAGAAACCTTAAAATGATCGCCAGTTTCTTCATCTATGATAACGGTTACTGCAGCTTTTTTATCAATTTTTAGAAATGCTTTTACGTCAAAACCATTAATTGTAGCGGTTTGTTCTTCTTTTTGTGTTAAAATAGCATCCGGATTTTCTCTGTTTACAAAAGCAACAACTCCGTCTCTTTCTTCTATAGTTGCATAACTAGAAGGCAATACGTAAGTAACATCAGTATCTGAACCAACAAGTAATTTTGTATTTAATTTTGGGATTTGTAAGTCTCCCGTTAGTTTTGCATCAACATTAAAAGAAACTTTTCCATACAAAGATTCATTGTCTTCTTTTGTCGCATTTAGCACTCTAAAATTATTGGCTTTGATGTCTAAATTAAATGTAGGATTTATAAAACTCTCGGTTTTTATATCTCCTGAAAGAATCAGCGAATTATTTTGTGAGTCTAAAATTGTAAAATTAGACATGTTAAGACCACTGTTGTCAATATTTAAAATTTCGTTTTTTAAATTAAATTTTTCGTTTAATTTGGTTGCTTTAAAAGCTGCGTTTTTAAAATGTAAACTTCCTTTATATGTAGGGTCAGATGTTTTTCCTGTTACTTTAAAATCTCCAGAAAAACTGCCAGATGTTTCTTTAATTTCGCCAAATGAAAGCGTATTTAAAGCTTCCATTTTAAATTTCTGAATTTGCAAGTCTAAATTTAAATTGGCGTCGTTATTGTCTACAAAATAATCTCCTTTTAGATCTAAATCTATAAAACCATCTTTTAAAGCAGCGTTAAAATCATACTTTCCGTTTTCTAAAGATTTGGCATCTATACTTAATTTACCAAAGTCTGTTTGTAATACTTTTAATTGATTAATATTTAGATTGGCTATAATACCAGTGTCTCCAAAAGGTTGGTCTAAAATAAAATCGCCATTTAAAATTCCTGTGGTAATTTCTTTTTCAGGACTTAAATAATTGAAGATTTCATCAATTTGAAAGTTCTTATAATTGATGGCAATATGATCTTTAGAAATTCGTGGAGTTTTATCTGTAATTTCTATAGATTGCTTGTCTTTACTGATTTTAAAATCAGAAAATGTAAGCTTGTTTTCTTCAAAAATAATTGCATTAGTTTTAGGAATTTTCCAAGTACTACCATTTAAAAATAAACTGTCTTGATCTATGGTAAACTTTAACTTCTCACTGTTTCCAGTAATCGATGTGTTTACATTCATCAATTTTTCTCCTTGATAAAAACCTAAAAAATTAAGCGATAATTCGTTGTCTTTTTGTGTGCCGGTAATGATTGTTTTGGGCACATTTAGCGGACCTGCTGAAATGTTTTTAAAGCCTAAGTTAAAATTGAAATCGTCTTTATCTGTATGCATAGAAAAAGCCAAGCTATCCAATTTATTATCACTAAAATTAATGTGAGGAGCACTAATATTCGCAATCAGTTTTCGTTCTTTTTCTTTAAAATTTACATCAATTTGTATCGTGTCTACATCTTTTAAATTGATAAAAAGAACCTCTTTTAAAAGTGGAGTTTGAGAAATTTTAGCTTTTAAAATTAAATTTACGGGGTTTGTAATCGTATCAGAAAAAGTAACGTTTCTATTAAAATAAGTAGAAATATGACGTTGTAACGCCGTGCTAAATGTTTTCGGATCTGTGTTTGATTCTAAATTTACATCAATCATTTTATTTTTTATAGAAACTGCAGTGGTGTCTTTGTCAACAAAAGCATTAGCAGTTAAAGATCCTACTAAAAAAGTTCTATTATCATAGACAACTACGCCATTTTTTAGGTTACTTTTTATGGTGTATTTTTCAGCGTTTCCTGTGAAATCTAAAGAAAGTTCTAGTCCCGTTTTTACTTTACGTTGCATTAAACCAAGTGCTTCTAAATTGGCACCAATCAGGTTTAAATTTACGGTTGCTTTTGTATTTATGGAATCTAAATTTACATTCGCATTTAAATCTAAATTTAAGTTTTCATCTTTATAAATGGAAGAAAATAGGCCTTCTCCGTTTTTAAAGTCACCTTTTATCTGTAAGTCTTTTATTTCGTAGTTTTTTAATTGAAATTTAGAAACAGTCGTATTTAAAGTTGCATCTAAATTCTGAATATTTTTACCATTTCCTTTAGAATTTAAAGTAACACTTAATTCGCCAAAATTAGGATTCTTTAAAAGCGAACCCATATTATAATTTTCAATTTTTATGGCAGCGTTATAACTAATTTCAGCTTCATTTTTAAAGTTTCCATTAATTGATGCAAGTCCTTGTGATGTATTTATTTGAGTTTTTGTACTGATGTTATTTAAAATACCACTTACGCTACTTTTTATTAAAAGATCTTCAGGTAAATGGATACCGAATGCTTTTTCATCTACAATTTGTAGAAGATCATTTCGTTTTGTTTTTGCTTCGAAATTTGGTAGGTTCAGATGTAGTTTATCCGGATTTGGGCTATTTTTAATGT
>JANQTQ010000075.1 GCA_030731625.1 Polaribacter sp.
TACAGTTGTTGTTATTTGTGATTTCGAAAGGGAAAATTGTTTTTACTTCGCCATTAACGGATATATAAAAGTTAATATTTGAAGATGAGAGGTCAGTGGTTTTTTTATATTCATTATAAGGAGGGCAACCACCACTGTCTGATTTAAACCAAGAAAAATCGTTGTCATCTTCAGTTCCAGCAGCAAATGCAACAGCAGAACTTGCAGAACTACTTAGTTGTTTAGCTTCCACCAAAATTCTTTTTACAGTAGATTTTATTAAAATTGGAGCTTCAAAATCCACATACATTATATTAGGATTATCTGTTGTCCCAAATTGATGTACGCTTTTACTTTTTCCAATAAGTTTATCTTCAGAGAAAGACGTTGGAAAGTTTTCATCAATTTCATAAATATTAAATTCAATATTTACACCCCAACTAGAAGATTTTACTAAACCAATTTGTCCAGATTTTATAATGTATTCTTCATTCTCAGAAATTCCGAAATCTTCTAAATTAAAAGTTCTTGCCCAATTAACTCCTCCCCAACTACAACCATAAATACCTGTTTCTATAATATTATCTCCTATGTTATGTGATAAGTTTAAATTGGAATCAGTATTAATTGTACTTAATTTTTCCCCTGTAATATTTATGAAGAAATTTGCATCTGGTACTGGTAAATCTAGATTTTCTGTTCGAGTATATGTATAAAGTTTTCTACAACCTTTAAACCAAGAAGTATCGTTATCTTGTTTTGTGCCAGCAATTATAACTTTTTTAAAATCAGAGTTATAAATATCTTCCGATTGAGAAGCTACAACTAAGATTCTTTCAACACCTGAAGGAATAAGTAAAGCTCTGGCAAAATTTATTGTAAGAATTTCTGGGGAATCGTCAATTTTTGGGGCTATTGTAGCGCTTCCACCAATATAAGTTGCTGTCGAATTAGGAAAGTTAGAATCAATTGCATAAACTCCAATACTTAATCTAGCTCCATTGTAAGAATTACTAATAGCAATTTGCCCAGATCTAACAATAAATTGATCCGTAGTTGCTATTCCAAAATCAGAAAGTGTAAATGTCCTTGCCCAATACTCATCATAATCACAAGAAGTCCAATCTGTTTTTATAGGTGTATTCCCAATATTATGAGTTAGCGTTATTTGAGCTTTTAAAGAAAAAGTAAAATTTACGCAAAAAAGTAATAAAAAGAAGTGTTTTCTCATAGCTTTCAAAAATAAGAAATTTACCCCAACCAACCATCTCTATCCAAACTTCTATATTGAATTGCCTCTGCAATATGATCTGGTGAAATATCTGCAGTATTTGCTAAATCAGCAATTGTTCTAGAAACTTTTAAAATCCGGTCATAAGCTCTTGCAGAAAGGTTTAATTTTTCCATAGCTGTTTTTAAAAGTGATAAACTTTCGGGTGATAGTTTACAAAATTTTCGAATCTGTTTTACACTCATTTGCGCATTATAATGCACGTTTTCAAAATCTTTAAAACGGTCAGATTGTATTTCTCGAGATGCGGTTACGCGTTTTCTAATTTCTACGGATGATTCTCCTTTTCGTTCTTCAGTCAATTTTTCAAAAGGAACAGGAGTTACTTCTATGTGGATGTCTATTCGGTCTAATAAAGGACCAGAAATTTTACTTAAATAACGTTGCATTTCTTGTGGAGAAGAGGTCATTGGTGAATTTGGATCGTTAAAATAACCAGACGGACTCGGATTCATACTTGCCACTAACATAAAACTACAAGGGTAGGTTACTGTAAATTTTGCTCTAGAAATTGTAACGTCTCTATCTTCTAATGGTTGACGCATTACTTCTAAAACAGTTCTTTTAAATTCTGGTAATTCGTCTAAAAATAATACACCATTATGTGATAAAGATATTTCTCCTGGCTGCGGATATTGGCCGCCACCAACTAAAGCAACATCAGAAATTGTGTGATGCGGACTTCTAAAAGGTCTTTGAAATAACAATCCATTATTTTTTGTTTTACCAACTACAGAATGAATTTTTGTAGTTTCTAGCGCTTCATGCAGCGTCATTGGTGGTAAAATACTTGGCAATCTTTTCGCTAACATGGTTTTTCCTGATCCTGGAGGTCCAATTAAAATAATATTATGTCCGCCAGCTGCAGCAATTTCCATGCAGCGTTTTATAGATTCTTGTCCTTTTACATCAGAAAAATCAAACTCAGGAAAATCGATATTTTTATAAAATTCTGCTCTTGTATCAACAATGGTGGGTTCAATTAGTGTATCACCATTAAAATGATTAATCACTTCCATAATGTTTTCTACTCCTAAAACTTCTAAATTATCTACAATTGCAGCTTCTTTAGCGTTTTCTTTTGGTAAAATAAAATATTTATACCCTTCTTCACGTGCTTTTATGGCGATGGGCAAAGCACCTTTTATGGGCTGTAAACTTCCATCCAAAGAAAGTTCTCCCATAATAATATACTCATGAATATCGGTAGATTTTATCTGATTAGAAGCGGTTAAAATCCCTACAGCTAATGTTAAATCGTAAGCAGCGCCTTCTTTTCTGATATCCGCAGGAGCCATGTTGATGATAATTTTTTTTCCTGGAAGTTTAAAGTTATTATTGTTTAAAGCTGCAGAAATTCTGTACGAACTTTCACTGACAGCTTTGTCTGGCAAACCTACTAAATGGTAGCCAATTCCTTTATCTATATTTACTTCAACTGTAATTGTGGTGGCTTCTATACCAAAAACGGCAGAACCATAAACTTTAACAAGCATTCTTTTTTTCTTTAAAAATAAAGAAAATTAAGGCATAAAAAAAATGCAACCAAAAATTTGATTGCATTTTTATATAAATAAGTATTTTTTAAGCTGTTAAGCAGAATTTCTACTCGCGTTAATATTCCCAAATAAAGAGCGCATAACCATTTTTTCGTAAATTTCAATTTCTTTAGCGCTGCCTTCCGTTTTTTGAAGTTCTTGAATTCTCTTTAATGCAAATTGTTGAATTGTTAATAAAGGTAAAACAATGTTTTCTCTAATAGCAATAGATGCTTTTCCTACCGGATGATTTTCCATCAATTCTGTATGACCAGCTAATTTTAATAACAAACGTTTTGTTGTTAAGTATTCTTCATGAATTAAAGTCCAAAATTCACCAAAAACAGGGTCGTCTGCCATATAAGCCGTTAAGCCGAAGAAGGATTTTGTTAAACTCATCATACTATTTTCTAGTAGCGTTTTAAAGAAATCGGATGCATTGTAAAAAGCAATAATTTCATCAAACCTACCGGCATCTTCATATTTTTTTAGCGCAGTTCCAACTCCATAAAAACCAGGTACATTTTGTTTTAACTGACTCCAGCTACCTACAAACGGAATTGCTCTTAAAGATGAGAAATCTAACGTATCAGAAGTAGATCGTTTACTTGGTCTACTACCAATATTGGTTTTAGCATAATATTTTAACGTACTCATTTGCTCTAAATACGGTAAAAATTGTGGATGATTTTTGAAGTCTACATAGCTTTTATAGCTAATAATAGCTAAATCATCAATAATAGTTCTGTGTTCATCATTCAATTGATCTTTTGTAAACATGTCGTTTTTAATACCAGAACTTAATAATTGTTCTAGGTTAAATTGAGATGAATCTAAAGTTCCGAAATTAGAACTAATTGTTTGTCCTTGAATGGTTAATTGAATTTCTTTGTCTTCGATTGTTGGTCCTAAAGAAGCATAAAATTTATGAGTTTTTCCTCCTCCTCTTGCTGGTGGTCCGCCACGTCCATCAAAGAATATTACTTCAATATCAAACTCTCTCGAAATTTTAGTTAAAGCTTCTTTTGCTTTAAATATTCCCCAATTTGCCATTAAATATCCACCATCTTTTGTTCCATCAGAAAAACCTAACATAATAGTTTGTTTGTTTTTTCTTTTTGATAAATGGTATCTGTACGTTTTGTTTGTATACAACGTACGCATAACGTCACTTGAGTTTTCTAAATCATCTACAGTTTCAAAAAGCGGAATGATATCTACAGGTAATTCATTTTCAAAACCACATAAATTTAACATGGCAAAGGTTTGCATTACATTTAATGCACTTTGATTGTTGCTAATAATATATCTGTTTGCACCACGTTCTCCATTTCTTTCTTGAATGGTTTTTAATGCATAAATAGATTCAATTGTTTTTACAGACATTTCATCAGTTAAAATAGCAGGATCTATGCTTCCTTTTACAACTGATAAAACATCAATTTGCTCTTTTGGTGATAAATGATGATAATTTTCTGGAAAAGTAGTGTCGCCAGTCGCTATTAAATCAGTTACAATTTGTGTAAATGCATCATGATGCACTCTACTATCTTGTCTGATATCTAAAGTTGCAAAATGGAAACCGAAAATTCTAACCTTATTAATAAAGTCATTTAATTCTTCCACAAATAAAGAGTCATGCTTTTCTACAACAATTTCTCTAGCTGCATATAATTCTTCTAGAAGAATTTTTTGAGAGAAATTTACTTTTGCATAACTTCTAACAACGTGTTTATATAAACGTTTTTCTATTTTTATTAAGATTTCTTGAACTCCATCAAAGGTAAAACGTCGTTTTAAACGTCTAATATCTCTATAATAATTTCTTAATATTGTTTGACGCAATCTTTCTGCAACATCTAATGTAATTTGTGTTGTTACAAACGGATTACCATCTCTATCTCCTCCAGGCCAAAAACCAAGATCTATAATCTCGTTGTTCATTGGTTCGCCATCATAAACATGTTGTTGAATATAGTTGTAAATTTTAGGTACAGAATTGTAAAATACATATTCTAAATACCAAATTAAACTTACCGCTTCATCAAAAGGTGTTGGTTTTGCTTTTTTATAAAAAGGCGTTTTTCCTAATTGCGCTAATAATTTTTTAATCAGTAATAAATCGTCATTTTGAATTGCTTTATCTAAATCTGTAATAATTCCTAAAACAGAACCTGGATAAAATTGCGTTGGATGCGCCGTTAATACAATACGTACCTTAAAATCTTCTAGATGTTTTTTTAATTCTTCTTTTTTACCACTTAAAACAGCCGTTTCTTTAGAATTTGGAAGTGTACCAATTCCATCCATATTATTTACAATAGGAAAGGCTGCATCTTCAACAGCATCAAACAAAACTACTTGACGTTCTATATATTGTATAAATTGAAAGAGTAAATCGTTTTTACCGTTTTCTGTAGGATGATCTAAATATTTTTTAAAAAATTTATCTACTATTTCTGTCGGATTTAATCCTTGTTTAAAACCTTTTTCGCAAACTTTATGAAAAAGAGGTAATAAAACTCCAGTATTGTTAATAGTATCAAAAGGAAGTGTGATAAAAATACTGTTGTAAATTTGATATTTAGACAGTACATTATCGTTAAATCTTGTAATTTTTGGTAATCCAGACATTTCTTCTAAAATTTATGATGTGAATTTACAAAAAAGGAGAAATAAACAAGCTAGCATTTTAGGAATAATCATTCTAAAAATTACGAATACGATATTAATTAAAGGGTATTTTTTGTAAATAGTTAAAATTAGTTGAATTCTCTTGTTTTTTATTGATTTATGATTTTGTTTACTGTTGTAAGTTTTGTTGTTGACATTGTAAATTCCATCGAGTTGGGTCGTTTTTAAACAAAAAATCTTTTAATAAATTTCTGTCTTGATGTCTTTTGTAATCATACATAAATGTTGTTGATGATTTGCCTATATCCTGAGAATCTAAAGAAAACGGATTCAAATCCAAATCAATAATATCTACAAATCCAAAGCTAAAATGATCTAATTTTAGTTTTTTATTTATTGCAGAAAAATTATTTTCATCTTTTGAAAAAGCAGAGAATGTATAAATACTTGCTGGTTTTTTTGATGAATTAACAGCAACTTCTTGTCCGTTAATCGAAAAACTAAACAAAAAAATGATTGCGATAAAGAAGTGTTTAGTTTTCATGTTTCTATCTTATTTATGCTAATTTTAAATTTTTAATAAAGATACAATTTTTTTTTATGAAACGCTTGTAAGCCTTCTTGCAGCCAGGTATAATAAGTATCTCGATCTGTATATTGTTGCGAACTATTTAAAATTTCCAAATCTGGACTTAACAATACATAAAAAGGTTGTGATGCATTTTTAAAATTGATCACCTGAAAAGTAGACCATTTATCACCAACAGTTTCTATCCTTTTAACTTTTCCGTTTGGTTTTAAAAAATCGAATTGTTCTTCTTTTGGTAATTCTTTGTCATTATCATCTACGTACAAGGAAATTAAAATATAATCGTCTTTTAAGGTTTGATAAATGTCTGGTTCGCTCCAAACATTTTCTTCCATTTTTCTACAATTTACGCAAGCCCAACCCGTAAAATCTAACAAAATTGGTTTGTTACTTTCTTTAGCGGCAGCAAGACCTACTTCAAAATCATCGTAGCAATTTAAACCCAAAGGACAATCCGTTTCTTGCTCGTAAATACTGTAAAATTGTGGAGGTGGAAATCCGCTTAATAAGCTTAAATTCCAAGTTGGATTTTTCAAAACTCCCGGAGAAATATAGATGATAAAAGAAATAATTAAAACTCCAAATGAAATTCTAGAAAACGATAATTTTTTGATAGGAGAATCGTGTGGAAATTTGATTTTTGCAAATAAATACAAGGCTAATCCTATAAAAATCACAACCCAAATGCCGATAAAAACTTCACGTTTTAGCAAATCCCAATGAGCAACTAAATCTGCATTTGATAAGAATTTAAACGCTAATGCCAATTCTAAAAATCCTAAAACAACTTTGGTGGTATTTAACCATCCGCCAGATTTTGGTAAAGAATTTAACCAACTAGGAAACAATGCAAATAAGGCAAAAGGCAAAGCCAAAGCCAATCCAAAACCAGTCATTCCTGCTGTTAATTGAGTTGCGCCTCCATCCGAAGTTAAAGAACCTGCCAACAAAGAACCTAAAATAGGACCTGTACAAGAAAAGGAAACAATTGCCAAGGTTAATGCCATAAAGAATATACCAACAATTCCGCCAATAGAAGAGGCAGAGTCCATTTTATTCCCCCAAGAACTTGGTAATGTTATTTCATAAAATCCGAAGAAAGAAAATGCAAAAAATACCAAAACCACAAAAAAGAACATGTTTAACCAAATATTTGTGGAAATTGTATTTAAAATTTCTGGATCTAAATTGTCTAAAAAATGAAAAGGAAGACTTAATAAAATATAAATTATAACAATAAAAACACCGTATAAAATGGCATTAAAAACTCCTTTTTTTTTATTTTTTGATTGCTTTGTAAAAAATGAAACCGTTAACGGAATCATAGGGAAAACACACGGAGTTAACAATGCTAATAAGCCACCAACAAATCCTAAGAAAAAGATGCTAAATAATCCACTTGAACTTTCTGAATTTGTGTCTGCAGAATTTATTAAAAGATCTGTGTTTTTTAAATCTAATTTTAAATTTTCGGTAAGATTTTTACTTTTTTCGTCAATAACAATGGTTTCTTTTGATGCTTTTCCTGATAAAGAAATCGTAAAATCTTCATCAATATTTATACAAGCAGTTTCACAAACTTGTCCAAAGAAATTTAATTTAATTTGAGTGATTTCTTTATTTGTAAGTTGAATTCTTTGTATAATAAGTGCCTTTTCTTTAAAAACAATTTCTTCTTTTTCCCAAATATCAGAATATTTTTTAAACGTATCTTTTTCAAGAGCTTTGCCAACTAATTCGTAGCCAGTTTCATTGTTTTGTAATGTGATTTCTAATGGTAAAGAAGCCTCGTCTGGATTGTATTGTGAGTATAAATACCAACCTTTAAAAAGTGTTGCGCTAAAAACAATATCATATTCAGTTTCTGATATTTTTTTTACAGAGGTTTCTATTTTTATAGGTTCATCTGCAGTTTGTGCGTTTAAAAATAAAGAGGATAGAAGGACAAGAAAAGTGATAAATTTCTTCATTAGTGTAATGTTATTTTTAATAGGTTGTTAGAAGTGATTTTCATAGAAAAACGCCCGTCTTGTCTGTAATTAATCACCCAAATAATTTCATTTTCATTGTTGCAAAGTAACCAAGTATTTTCTTTTTCTAAAAGCGATAATTTCTCGTCTTTAAAATATTTGCTCAATTTCTTTTTCCCTTGCATTCCTAGCGGATAAAGATAGTCTCCGATTTGCCATTTTCTTACAATTAACGGGTATTTTAACAAATCTTTATCAACATAAATGGTCTGTTTGTTTTCTTCGGATTTCTGCTGAATAGCTTCAAAAGATAAATGAATAGGATGTGTGATTTCAGATTGATTCTCATCAATTAAATACTCATTTTTTTCATCTGATATTACATTTTTAGAAAGTAATAAAAAATCTCTGTCTTTTAATAGTCTGTGCGTTTTAGAAAAAACTTGTTTTCCAGATTGTGCAGAAAGTAAGTTGTAAACGTCGTTCCATTCTGTAAAGCTATATTCTTTTAACAATTGATACAAATACGCTTTCGGATTTGAAAGTTGATTGATTTTTGTAATATCTATTTTTATCAAATTGTCTCCTTGAGCGCAGTCGAAAGGTTGTGTTACTTCGGATGAAATATCAGCAATTTTATCTTCAATAATTTGTTTGCTTTCTTGTAAATTTTCTACAGTTTTTGCAAACGTTACTAATAAATTAGGATTGATTTCCTTTAAAACAGGCAAAATTTTATGTCTAATTTTATTTCTGATGTATTTTGTGGTTGCATTACTTGCGTCTTCTCGCCAATCAATAGCATTCAATTTTGCATACGCTAAAATTTCTTCTCTAGAAAAAGCCAAAAGCGGACGCACAATATTGCCGTTAATTTTTGGGATTCCTGTAAAACCGTCTAAACCAGAACCGCGGGTTAAATTGATGAGAAAAGTTTCTAAATTATCATCTGCATGATGTGCCGTTAGCACGTAATCAAAATTATTTTTTTCAATAATTTCTTGAAACCAATTATAACGCAATTCTCTCGCAGCTATTTGTGTAGAAAGTTTGTTCTTTAACGCAAACTCTGATGTGTTAAATTGTGTTGTAAAAATCTGATTAGACGTTTTTTGTGCTAATATTTTTACAAATTCTTCATCTAAATTACTTTCTTTTTCTCGAAGTTGAAAGTTGCAATGCGCCAGTGAAATATCAAAATTTAGTTCAGAAAATAAGTGCGTTAAAACCACAGAATCTACTCCGCCAGAAATGGCAATTAATAGTTTTTTATCCTTTAAAAAAGGAAAATTTAGATTGATATGTTCTTTAAATTTCTGAAGCATTTTCGCATCAAAAATACGCAATTTATAGTTGAGAATTTAGCCAATTAACAACATCTTGCAGCATTTCTTCTTTGCACAAATCGTTTTGTAATTCATGATAACCGCCTTCATATAATTTTAAGGTTGCATTCTTAGAATTCTTGGCAAATTCTTCTGTTCCTTTATAGTCGATTATCTTATCATCTGTACCATGTAAAAGAAACATTGGTGTTTGTAGTTTGCTGGCATTTTCTATTGCCCATTTACCAGTTTCAATAAAGGTTAAAGAGAAATTCGGACTAATTTTATCGTGCACCAAAGGATCATTTATATATTTAGCAACTTCAATTTTTTCTCTAGAAACATCATTTGCATCCAACTCATTTCCCATCGTTATTGATGGTGCAATTTTTTGCAAGATTTTACCAACGGCTAACTTAATTTTTGGAGGTTGAAAAGCTAGTTTTAAAAACGGACTTGTAGCAATAATTCCTTTTAAATCATGTTTTTTTTGGATGCCAAAATTAATAACAACATTTCCTCCCATAGAATGACCATATAAAAAAATAGGCTTTTTGGGATAAAGTTCTTGCGCTTTTTCAATCGTTTTTGATACACTTTCTAAAACAGCTTCAAAACTTGGATTATGACCGCGTTTTCCACCCGTTTTTCCGTGTCCAAAATGATCAAAAGCTACTACAGTAAAATCATTATCTGTCAATTTTTTGGCAACATGTTGGTAACGTCCAGAATGTTCTCCCATTCCATGCGCTAAAACTACAACTGCTTTTGTGGTTTTTGCTTCCCAAATTTGACCGTAAAATTCGGTGTTGTATATGTTGAAATTGAATTCTAGATGTGTCATAATTAACAATTAATTCGTTATTTTAATATCGTCAGAAGTATTTAGCTTCTGATCTTTACCAATGGCAATGATGCTGTAATTTAAGGAATCTTTTGATACCGAGTATACAAACTCATTTTTATAATAATCTAAACAAATGTTTTTTCTTAACGGATTATTTCTGATAATGCTTTTTAAATCTTTAGGATAAAATGCATTTTGTTTTAGTTCATCCTCAAGAAGTATAGAAATTTCTGTAAGTTTTTCGGTTGTTTTTTTTTCGTACTCATTTGAAAACCTTAAAATAGAAACTACAATAAGTATTGGAATAAAAATCAAAAATAAAATTAAAAAAGGCTTTGTTAACGGATGCCAAACAATGCTTTTTGGCAAGTTGTTCTCTTTTTCAAATTTCCTCCGTTTTTTAATCTTTAACCAATATTGGATTTCTAGTATTAAATCTAAAATATATGCAAAAAAATCAAGCACTTTTATTCTTTTTTAACCAAATTCTAATTTCTTTTCGCAAAGAAACTTCTGGTTTTGGCAACGGAATTGTTCTGCCAAATTGTTTACTTCTATTAAATTTAGAAAACGTTGTTTTTAGTTGTTTCCATTCTTCTGGATACGTATCTAAAAACCCATTGAACATGGTTTGTTCAGTTTTTTTATCTTGTAAACTATCAAATATAAGTTGAAATTTTTCTTCTTGATCTAGTATCATGCTGCAAATATATTGAATTCTATTTCGAGTTTAGCAAAACATATTTCATTGCTTTTGCCTTTAATAAGCATTCTTCATATTCTTTTTCTACGATAGATTTTGCTGTAATTGCGCCACCAACAGAATATGAAACGTATTTTTTTTCTTCGTTATAAAGGATACTTCTAATGATTACATTAAAATCAAAATCGCCATTTGGTGTAAAATAACCAACGGTTCCAGAGTACAATCCACGTTTAGTTTCTTCTAAATCTTCAATAATTTTCATGGCAGAAACTTTAGGTGCGCCTGTCATGCTTCCCATGGGGAAAGTGCTTTTTAAAACATCTATGGGATGAATGTTTTCATCAATTTCTGATACTACGGTAGAAATCATTTGATGCACTTGTTTAAAAGTATATACTTTGCATAATTCTTCAACTTTTACACTTCCTTTTTTTGCCGATTTTGATAAATCGTTTCTTACCAAATCTACAATCATAACATTTTCTGATCGTTCTTTGAGATCTCTCGATAAATCGGATGCAATTTTTTCATCATCAATTTTACTTAATAATCGTTTTGCGGTTCCTTTTATCGGTTGCGAAATAATTTTTTGCCCTTCTTTTTTGATATATCTTTCTGGTGATGCCGATAAAGCATATTGATGATCAATTTTTAAAAAAGTGGCAAAAGGCGGCGTAGAAATTTTGTTTAAATGATTGTAAACTTCCAAAGGATTTATAGTGCTGTTTTCTGCATAAAATTCTTGGCAAATATTTGCTTCATAAATATCACCTCGTTTTATATGATCTAAAACTTTGGTTATTTTTTGATAATATTCGTCTTTATGAATCCGAAGTTTTATTTTGATTTCATTCTCAGATTTTTGGATTTTTGGATTTTTATATTTTTGGATGTCTTCAAAATCACTATCCATCTCATCATCAACCATTTTTAAATAATGAAACTCAACAATATTTCCTCTGATAAAAAAAAGTTTCTGAGGTTGAAAAAAGTACAAATCAGCAAAATCTAATCCATCAAAATTTTTAGAAGAAAGTTGTTCAACATCATTTTTAACATCATAAGAAATATATCCAAAAATATAATCTTCTGTAATGGTTTGATATTCTTTTAGTTTCTCAAAAGCAGTAACATAATCGGTTTTTATGGATGTAAATTCTTCAACCGCCAAACAACCATCAAAACTTGAATATTGTTGTTTGTAATTATTAGAATCTAACCAAATGATGGTTTCAAATTGTTGCGACCAAAGCAATAAATGTTCTTTAAATTTCAGGACATTATCAACAGTAAAAAGTTTGATGGTTCTTTGCATAAGTGAAGCAAAAATACTTGAAAGTTTTCTAAATGAAAAGACCTCACAGGTTTTTAAAATCTGTGAGGTCTAATATAGTATTAATTAATTTTAAGCATTTAATGGTTTCCCGTCCCAAGCAGCTTTTGCAGCTTCTTTTACAGCTTCAGAATATGTTGGATGTCCATGACAAATTCTTGCTAAATCTTCTGCAGATGCTCTAAATTCCATTGCAACCGCAGCTTCCATAATTAAATCTGCAACACGTGCACCAACCATGTGAACTCCTAAAATTTCATCTGTATTTTTATCAGCCAAAACTTTTACAAATCCGTCTAAATCTCCACTTGCTCTAGATCTTCCTAAAGCTCTCATAGAAAATTTACCAACTTTATAATCCACTTTATCAGCTTTTAATTCTTCTTCAGTTTTACCTACAGCGGCAGCTTCTGGCCAAGTATATACAATACCCGGAATTAAATTATAATTGATATGTGGTTTTTCGCCGGCTAAAAATTCTGCAACTACAACACCTTCTTCTTCAGCTTTATGCGCCAACATTGCACCTTTTACAACATCGCCAATTGCATAAATATTTTGTACGTTTGTTTGTAAATGATCGTTTACAGAAACTTGTCCACGTTCATTAACTTCTACGCCAACTTTTTCTAAACCTAAGCCTTCTGTATATGCTTTTCTACCAACAGAAACTAAGCAATAATCACCAGAAAATTCTATTTCTCTATCTTTTTTATCAGTTGCTTTCACAACAATTGTATCTCCATTTCTTACAACTGAATTTACTTTATGACTAGTAGCAAAATTGATTCCTTGTTTCTTAAAAACTTTTTGTAATTCTTTAGAAATATCGGCATCCATTCCTGGTACAATTTTATCCATATATTCAATTACAGTAACCTCGGCGCCCAAACGTTTGTATACAGAACCTAACTCTAAACCAATAACACCACCACCAATAACTAATAAATGTTTTGGTACTTCTTTTAGTTTTAAAGCTTCTGTAGAGGTAATTACGCGTTCTTTATCAATTGAGATAAAAGGCAACGTAGATGGTTTTGAGCCTGTTGCAATAATGATATTTGTTGCTTCAATTATTTCTGATGAACCATCGTTTTTAGAAACTTTAACATGAGTTGCATCTTCAAAAGAACCTAAACCTTCAAAAACATCAATATTGTTTTTGTCCATTAAATATTTAATTCCACCCGTAGTGGTTTCTACAACATTGGCTTTTCTTTCAATCATTTTAGATAAATCAAAAGTTGGCGTTCCTACTGTAATTCCGTGTTCTTCAAAATGATGAACAGCGTCATGATAATGGTGAGAAGAATCTAAAAGTGCTTTAGAAGGAATACATCCAACATTTAAACAGGTTCCTCCTAAAGTTGAATATTTTTCAATAATTGCTACTTTTTTTCCTAATTGAGAAGCTCTAACTGCAGAAATGTATCCTCCTGGACCAGAACCAATAACAATAATATCGTATTTCATGATTGCGTATTTTTTGCGTATTGTGTAACCTTTTGGTTTGTTTTTTAATAATAGTAGACAAAAATACGGATATTTTCACAGAATAACATGAGAATTTAGTAGATTTACTGACAAATGAATTTTAAAATTAGAACTAATGAAAATTGTAAAAAATATAGCATTGATCTTACTAGCAGTTTTTGTAATTGCACAGTTTTTTAGTCCAGAAAAAAATGAAGGAGATATTGCTTCTGTTGATGCTTTTTTGGCAGAAACAAATCCGCCAGAAAATGTTAAAAAGATTTTGGTTGAAAGCTGTTACGATTGTCATTCTAACGTTACAAAATATCCTTGGTATAATACGATAACACCTGTAAATTTTTGGTTAGCAGATCATGTGAAAGACGGAAAAAAACATTTAAATTTTTCTGATTGGAGTGCCTATTCTTTAAAAAAGAAAGAGCATAAAATGGATGAATTATACGAGGAAGTTGAAAAAGGCGAAATGCCTTTAGATTCGTATACTTGGACACATACCGAAGCAAATTTATCGCCAGAACAAATTGAAGAATTGGTTGCTTGGGGCAAAAGTGTACAAGCAAAGTATCAGCAACAATTGAATGCCAATTAATTGAGTAAACAACACATTTTAATTATTGGTACCGTTTGGGTTGAACCAAATTCGTCTGCAGCGGGAAGTAGAATGTTGCAACTTATTGAGTTGTTTTTAAATCAGAATTATAAAGTTAGTTTTGCTTGTGCTGCTCAAAAAAGTGAAAAAGCTTTAAGCCTTAAATCTTTAGGGATTGATGAAGTTACTATTGAACTAAACAATACTTCTTTTGATGATTTTGTAAAACAATTACAACCAACAATTGTGCTATTCGATCGTTTTATGACAGAAGAACAATTTGGTTGGCGAGTTGCAGAAAATTGTCCAAATGCAATCAGGATTTTAGACACGGAAGATTTACATTTTTTACGAAAAACTCGTTATCAACAATTAAAAAAGGGAGAAGAGTTTACAATAGAAGCGCTATTAAAATCTGATGATGCAAAAAGAGAAATTGCGTCTATTTTAAGATGCGATTTGTCATTAATCATTTCTACTTATGAAATGGATTTGCTAAAATCTGTTTTTAAGATTGATGAAAAGCTATTGTATTATTTGCCTTTTCTGTTGGATAAAATTGATGAACCCCGAATTGAAAAATGGAAATCTTTTGAAGAAAGAGCACACTTTATTTTTATTGGTAATTTCTTTCACAAACCAAATGTGGATGCCGTTTTAACAATAAAAAATGAGATTTGGAGCAAGATTATAGAAGAACTTCCAAAAGCAGAAATCCATATTTATGGAGCCTATGTAAATCAACAAATAAGTCAATTACACAATAAAAAAGAAGGTTTTATTATCAAAGGTTTTGCAGAAAATGCAAAAGAAGTTGTAAAAAATGCAAGAGTAGTTTTGGCGCCTTTACGTTTTGGAGCAGGAATTAAAGGCAAGTTAACAGAAGCCATGATTTGTGGAACGCCAAGTGTAACAACCTCAATTGGAGCAGAAGGAATGTGTAAAAATGTATCTTGGAATGGTTTTATAGAAGATGACTTTATGGAGTTTTCAAAAAAAGCAATTCAATTGTTTTCTGATAAAAATACTTGGGAAACTTCTCAAAAAAACGGAATTGAAATTATCAATACAATTTATGATAAAGAAGAATTAGGTCCGACTTTTATCAACCAAATAAAAGAAATTCAACTGAATTTAGAACAGCACAGAACTCAGAATTTTTTAGGTAGTTTGTTGCAACATCAAACGTTACAAGCTACAAAATATATGAGTAAATGGATTGAAAGTAAAAATAGTTTTCAGTAAGCAGTGGCAGTTTGCAGTACTCAACTGACTGCAAACCAAGACTGTAAGCTGCAACTGTAAACTGCTACTGTAAACTGCAACTGTCAACTGCTACTGCAAACTGAATACTGTAAACTGAATACTATAATAACCCAGCTCTTTTTAATAAAGCATCTGGTTTTGGTTCTTTACCTCTAAAACGTTTGTATAAATCCATCGGTTTTTCTGTTCCGCCTTTTGATAAAACGTTTTCTTTGAATTTTGTGGCTACTTCTTTGTTAAAAATTCCTTTTTCTAAGAAATATTCAAACGCATCAGCATCTAAAACTTCTGCCCATTTGTAAGAATAATATCCAGCAGAATATCCGCCTTGAAAAATATGAGAAAAAGAAGTACTCATGCAATTTTCTGCAACATCAGGATATAATTTTGTGTTTTCAAAAGCATTATTTTCAAATTCCTTTATAGATTTTATTTCTGATGGATCTTGTCCGTGCCATTGCATATCTAACAATCCAAAACTTAATTGACGTAAGGTTTGCATTCCTTCATGAAAACTAGCAGATTCTTTAATTTTTTCTACATATTTCATCGGAATAACTTCGCCAGTTTCATAATGTTTTGCAAACAATTCTAAGGCTTCTTTTTCGAAACACCAGTTTTCTAAAATCTGACTAGGTAATTCTACAAAATCCCAAGAAACAGAGGTTCCGGATAAGCTGTTATAGGTTGTGTTTGCTAACATTCCATGTAATGCGTGACCTAATTCGTGAAACAAAGTTGTAACTTCGGTAAACGTTAAAAGTGATGGTTTTGTAGCTGTTGGTTTCGTGAAATTACAAACAATAGAAACTTGCGGTCTTTCGTTAATTCCGTTTTTAATTTGTTGCGGTTTATAAGATGTCATCCAAGCGCCGTTTCTTTTTCCTTTCCTCGGATGAAAATCAGCATAAAAAACAGCAACAAAATTTCCTTCTGAGTCTGTTACATTATAAGTTTTAACATCTTCATGATATTTGTCGATATTAAAAACTTCTTCGAAATGTAAATCATATAAACGTTTAGAAATTTCAAAAGCACCATCAATTACATTTTCTAATTTAAAATAAGGTTTTAAAATTTCCTGATCTAAATCAAACAATTCTTTCTTTAATTTCTCAGCATAATAAGCGCCATCCCATTTTTGAAGTTGATCTATTCCGTCTAGTTTTTTAGCGTAATTTTCTAAGTTTTCAAATTCTTTGATGGCAGCAGGTTTTGCTTTTTCTAATAGATTATTAGAAAATTCAATCACTTTTTCTGGAGTTTCTGCCATTCTTTCCTCTAACACAAAATGCGCATGCGTTTTGTAGCCTAATAAATTTGCTCTTTGCTGACGAAGATTTACAATATCTAAAACAACTTGTTCGTTGTTAAATTCATTGTCTTGAAATGCTTTTTTACCAGCTGCGATTGCTAATTTTTTACGCAATTCTCTGTTATCAGCATAGGTTAAAAAAGGAATGTAACTTGGATAATCTAACGTAAAAATATAACCTTCTTTCTCTTTAGATTTTGCAACTTCTCTGGCTGATTCTATTTCGCTTTCTGGTAAGCCAGATAAGTCATTTTCATCTAGTACATGCATTTCAAAAGCATGAGTTTCTGCCAAAACATTTTCACCAAATTGTAAAGATAATTTAGAAAGTTGCGCATCAATTTTACGAAGTTTGGTTTTAGCTTCTTCATTTAAATTTGCACCATTTCTGGCAAAACCTTTGTATTGTTTCTCTAGCAACATTTGTTGTTCTGGAGTTAAATCTAAACTTTCTCTAGAATCATAAACAGCTTTTACTCGTTTAAATAACTCTTCATTTAAAGTAATGTCATTGCTAAATTCGCTTAACGAAGGCGAAATTTCTTGAGCAATTTTCTGAATTTCATCATTTGTTTCTGCAGAATTCAAATTGAAGAAAATACTAGTGATTTTATTTAGTTTTTCACCAGAAAAATCTAAAGCAACTGTTGTATTTTCAAAAGTTGGAGCATCCGTGTTATTTATAATTTCATCAATTTCTGATTTTGCAATTTCAATCCCTTTTGTGATAGCAGGTTTGTAATCTTCATTAGAAATTTTAGAAAAAGGAGGTGTATTAAAATCTTGTAAAAGTGGGTTCATTTTTAAAAAAAGTGTAATTGTTATTTGTGAAAATGTGTAATTGTAAAAAAGAGTGTAGTTTTAGACCTCACAGGTTTTTAAAACCAGTGAGGTCTTTTGAGTTAAATGTTTTATTTTCTAACTCTTTCAGAAGCTTGTTCTACTTTTAGTTTTAAGCCTTCTTTATAAGCAATAATTTTATCTAAAACACATTTGTCTGATGCACCAATGATTTGTGCTGCTAAAATACCTGCATTTTTTGCGCCATCTAAAGCAACAGTTGCAACAGGAACGCCACCAGGCATTTGTAAAATAGATAAAACAGAATCCCAGCCATCAATAGAATTTCTGCTTTTTACAGGAACACCAATTATTGGCAACGGACTCATACTTGCTACCATTCCTGGTAAATGAGCTGCGCCACCAGCACCCGCAATAATTACTTTTATTCCGCGTAAATGTGCATTTTTAGAATAGTCAAACAATTTTTCTGGCGTTCTATGAGCAGAAACGATATCAACTTCTATTTGAATATCAAAACTCTCTAAAATATCTATTGCTTCTTGCATTATTGGAAGATCAGAATCGCTTCCCATTATTATTCCTACCATATTTTTAATTAATTAAGTTGATGATTACATTTATCATCATTTCTTTTTCATTTGGATTGCTTTCTGCAATCATTAATGTTAACGCAACTAATGTATTGTTTTCAATTCTTTTTGAACTGTTGCATTTTTTGCAACAGTTGAATATTCTGGTAATTCCTGTTCTTTATATATATTTTTAATGTGTCTAGAAATAACCGATTTATCTCTATCAAAAAGCTCTGAAATTTGATTTAAATTTAACCACAGAGATTCGTTTTCATAAGTAACTTCAACTTGAATTTTATTCTCTTTCTTATATATGATAATATTTTGAGACTTCATTTATTTACTAATCACTCTAATCGTTTCTTTAACTTGCTGTGCTATTTTTCTAGCTTTATCAATATCAGCATTTACAATTGTTACATGTCCCATTTTACGAAAAGGACGTGTTTCTTTTTTTCCATAAATGTGAGGCGTAACTCCATCAATCTTTAAAATTTCTTCTATATTCTGATAAATTACATTTCCAGAAAATCCTTCTTCACCAACTAAATTTACCATAATTCCGGCAACTTTACTTTCTGTATTTCCTAAAGGAAGATTTAAAATAGATCGTAAATGTTGCTCAAATTGATTGGTATAACTTGCTTCGATAGAATAATGCCCAGAATTATGTGGTCTTGGTGCGACTTCATTTACCAAAATATCATTGGTTTCTGTTTGAAACATTTCTACAGCTAATAAACCAACAAAATCTAGATCGTTTACTACTTTTAAAGCCAATTCTTGTGCTTTTTTTACTACGGATTCTTCAATTCTTGCCGGACAAATTACATATTCAACTTGGTTTGCTTCTGGATGAAATTCCATTTCTACAACAGGATATGTTTTAGTTTCTCCATCAGTATTTCTGGCAACAATTACTGCTAATTCGTTTTTAAACGGAATTAATTGTTCTGTAATACACTCAACATTTGGCAAAGATTCCAAATCAGAAAAATTTCTAACAATTTTTACACCATTTCCATCATATCCAAAACGTGCTGCTTTCCATACAAAAGGAAAATTAATAATGTCATTTTCTAAACAATGATGCAATTCTTCTAAATATGCAAAATGAGAAAAAGGCGCTGTAGGAATTTGATGATCAAAGTAAAAATGTTTTTGCCTTGCTTTACTTTGAATAATGCGTAAATCTTTAGGCTTTGGATAAATCGTTAATCCTTCCGACTGTAATTTGTCTAAAGCATCAATATTTACATTTTCAATTTCAATAGTTAAAATATCTACCGTTTTACCAAAGTTGTAAACGGCATCAAAATCTAACAAATCTCCAATTTCAAAATGATTGCAAATTTGTGCACAAGGCGCATTTGGATTGCTGTCTAAAATAGAAGTGTAAATATCAAATTTTTGAGTTTCGGTAAGAAGCATTCTTCCTAATTGACCACCGCCTAAAATTCCTAATTTAAAATCAGAAGAAAAATAATTTTTCACGTTTAATGTTGTTGTGTTTAGGCAAAAATAAGCATCTAATTTTAGGTATGCTAAAAATTACTGATTCTTATTGTGGTTCCGTTTTTTGTAACCCTGTATTCTATTGCAGGGCATTGAAAACCATCTGTTTGTGGTGCGCCGCCAAAATCTACGCTGTATTTACTTTTATCGCACGTACATTGTAAAAGTCTGTTTTCGAAAGTCATAGCAGAATTACAATCATTGTTTGGGCAAAGCCTATCGAAAGCAACAAAATCGCTTCCGTTTTTATTAAATATTAAAACGCCTTTGCTTCCTCCAGAAAGTTGTGCAAATCCTCCAGGAGTTTGTGCATTTATCATTTCAGGATTGTTTAAATCGGTAACAAGATTTAAAGGTAAAGTTTGTATGCAGTTTCCTAAATTGGTTGTGTCAGTGCAATTTATAAAAAAGCAAAAGGTTGCTAAAACGACTATTTTTTTTAACATTTTTTGATTTCAGTTTTTATTAAAACGATTGCAAGTTACAAATATTTTGTACATTTGTAATCCAATCTCATTCCTGTATAGGCAATGAGATTTTTAAATTATATATATTTATGAGTAACATATCTTATTATTCGCCAGAAGGATTAAAGAAGTTGAAGGATGAATTACTTCAATTAGAGCAAGTTGAGCGCCCTAGAGTGACACAAGAAATTGCTGATGCAAGAGATAAAGGAGATTTGAGTGAGAATGCAGAATATCATGCTGCAAAAGAAGAACAATCTCATTTAGAATTTAAAATAGCGAAGTTAAAAAATGTAGTTTCTAATGCACGAATTATTGATGAAAGTCAGTTAGATACGTCTAAAATATTGATACATTCGATCGTAAAAATAAAAAATACTACAAACGGAATGCAATTTAGTTACACCTTAGTTGCCGATTCTGAAACCGATGTTAGAAACGGAAAACTATCTGTAAACTCGCCAATTGGTAAAGGTTTATTAGGTAAGAAAGTTGGAGAAACCGCAGAAATTCAAGTTCCGAATGGAATTATGAAATTTGAAATTATGGAGATTTCTAGAAAATAAAAAGTTTTAAATACAAATAAAAGTTTGAAGAAATTCGGGTTTTGGCAATGTCAAAACCCGAATTCTTTTTTATATTTACTATCAACTAAACACTAATATTTTTTTATAATGAGCATATTCACAAAAATAATTACAGGAGAAATACCAAGTTATAAAGTAGCAGAA
>JANQTQ010000076.1:0-4546 GCA_030731625.1 Polaribacter sp.
TATTCCGATGACAAAATTGGTGCAAACTACTGATGATTATGATGGAAATAATTTAGAAATTCATTATTATTTTGATGCTTCAGTCAAAAAAAGTGAAAGAGAAATGTATAATGATAATGGATTACTTTCTAATGCTTTTGAAAAAGGAGCATATGAAATCTTAGAATTCGAAGCAGAAATTACAAAACGATCTTTAGAAATTGATTTTGAAGCAGAGTTTGGTAAAAATTGGAATCCATCAGAAAAAGAAATTACTTTGATGCTACATAACATCAATTGGGATCCTAAAAAGATAAAAGTAAATGGCAAAAGAAAACGAATTTCATCAGAAAATAATGTGTTAGAAATTCCATTAAAATGGAATCCGAAGAAAGAATTAAAAGTAAAAATATCCTTAAAATAAATATCAATTATGAAAAAAATATACAGTGTAGTATCCGTATTCATTTTATCAATAGTAATTGGTTGTTCATCAGAAAAAGTAGCAGAAAATAATATGAAAACACAAAATTTAAAAAAGAAAACAGTTGTTTATCAAGTTTTTACACGCTTGTTTGGGAATACAAATACCACCAACAAACCTTGGGGAACTTTAGAAGAAAATGGCGTTGGGAAGTTTAATGATTTTACAGACAAAGCATTAACTGAAATTAATGATTTAGGTGTAACACATATTTGGTATACAGGCGTTCCGCATCATGATGTAATTCGTGATTATACAAAATTCGGCATTTCTAACGACGATCCAGATATCGTAAAAGGAAGAGCAGGTTCGCCTTACGCAGTAAAAGATTATTACAATGTAAATCCGGATTTGGCTGAAAATGTAGCAAATCGTTTGCAAGAATTTGAGGCTTTAATAGCACGTTCTCATAAAAACGGATTGAAAGTATTGATTGATATTGTACCAAATCACGTGGCAAGAAATTATCAAAGTATTACAAATCCGAAAGGAACAAAAGATTTTGGAGCAGATGACAATACAGCTGTTGAATATGATGTAAATAATAACTTTTATTATGTGCCAAATGAAGCGTTTCAAGTTCCCGATTTTTTACATGGATATGTGCCTTTAGGCCGAGAAAAAAACAACTTATCTGATTCTAAGTTTGAAGAAAATCCGGCAAAATGGACAGGAAATGGATCTCGAGCAGCAAAACCACATTTTAATGATTGGTACGAAACTGTAAAAGTAAATTATGGTGTTTCGCCAGATGGAAGAAAAGATTTTGACGAATTGCCAGCAGGATTTGAAAATGAAGATTACAAAAAACATTTTGAGTTTTGGCAAGATAAAACAGTACCCAATTCTTGGATAAAATTTAGAGATATTGCTCTGTATTGGACGGCAAAAGGCGTGGATGGTTTTAGATATGACATGGCAGAAATGGTGCCTGTAGAATTTTGGAGTTTTATGAATTCTGCCATAAAAATGAAAAATCCGGATGCTTTTTTACTCGCAGAAGTGTATAATCCTAACGAATATAGAAATTATATCAGAAAAGGAAAAATGGATTATTTGTATGATAAAGTGCAATTATATGACACTTTAAAACACATTATGCAAGGCCACGGAATCACGGATTACATTCCGCCAATTCAAGAAAACTTAAAAGATATAGAGCACAATATGTTGCACTTTTTAGAAAATCATGATGAGCAAAGAATTGCGAGTCCGGAGTTTGCAGGAAGTGCCGTTAAAGCAAAACCAGCAATGGTTGTTTCTGCAACGATTTCTACAGCACCAACAATGATATATTTTGGTCAAGAATTTGGAGAACCAGGAGCAGAAAATGCAGGATTTGGGAGTGCTTCAAGAACTTCTATTTTTGATTATGTAGGAGTACCAACTTTACAAAGATGGGTAAATGATAAAAAGTTTGATGGAGGAAAATCTACCAAAGAAGAATTAGCATTAAGAGATTTCCACAAACGTTTGTTAAATTTTACAATTTCTTCGGATGCTTTGATGGGCGAATATCAAGATATTCATCAGTTTAATCGTCAAAATACAGAATGGTATAATGAAAGAGTTTTGTCTTTTGTCCGTTGGTCTTCTGATGAAAAATTAATTATCGTTTCCAATTTTAATGCAAATGATACGTATGGTTTCGAGTTAGGTGTACCGCAAGATATTATTGAAAAATGGAACTTAAAAGATGGCGAATATCAGGTAGAAGACCAATTGTATAAAAAGTATAAAACGATCTTGAAAGTAGAAGATAACCAAGCAAGAGTTAGAGTTGACTTAAAACCTTTAGAGTCTTTTATTTTAAAAATTAAGAAGTAATTAAAAGTAAGTTTTTATGAAAAATATCATATTTATCATCAGTTTAATAAGCTTACTTAGCTGTCAAGTTACAAAGTCAATAAAAAAAACAGCTATAATGGAAACAAAGGAATTTGTTTGGGAAGGTGCAAATATTTATTTTTTGTTAACAGACCGTTTTAATAATGGCGATACAACGAATGATATTAATTTTGATAGAACCAAAGAAACTGGCAAATTACGTGGTTTTGAAGGCGGTGATATTAAGGGAATTACGCAAAAAATTAACGAAGGATATTTTACAAAACTTGGCATTAATGCAATTTGGATGACACCAATTGTAGAGCAAATTCATGGTGGTGTTGATGAAGGTACAGGTCTTTCTTACGGATTTCATGGATATTGGACGAGAGATTGGACCAATATTGATCCTAATTTTGGAACTAAAGAAGACTTAAAAGAATTGGTTGCTACTGCACATAAAAACGGAATTAGAATTCTGTTAGATGCTGTTATTAACCATACAGGCCCTGTTACAGACAAAGATCCTGTTTGGCCAAATGATTGGGTTAGAACGGGTCCGCAATGTAATTACAACACTTACGAAAATACTGTAACGTGTACGTTAGTTAAAAATTTACCAGATATTAGAACAGAAAGTAATGAAAATGTTGCGTTGCCTCCGCAATTAATTGCAAAATGGAAAGCAGAAGTTCGTTTTGAACAAGAAATGAAGGAATTAGATGATTTCTTTACAAGAACGGGTCATCCAAGAGCGCCACGTTTTTACATTATGAAATGGTTGACAGATTATATCGCAGAATACGGAATTGATGGTTACAGAGTTGATACAGTTAAACATACCGAAGAATTTGTTTGGCAAGAATTTAAGCAAGAATGTGATGTTGCTTTTGCTGATTATAAGAAAAATAATCCTGAGAAAGTTTTAGATGCAAACAACTTTTATTTAGTTGGTGAAGTTTATAATTACGGAATTTCGGCAGGAAAAGCTTTTAATTTTGGAAATAAAAAAGTGAATTATTTTGATAAGGCTTTTAATAGTTTAATCAATTTTGAAATGAAATGGAATGCCAAACAAATGGCAGAAAATGATGTTTTTCAAAAATACGATTCCCTTTTAAATTCTGATCTAAAAGGATATGGAGTTTTAAATTATATGACGTCTCATGATGATGGTGAGCCTTTTGATAAAGAAAGAAAAATGCCATACAAAACAGCAACAATGTTGTTATTAACTCCCGGAACATCACAAGTTTATTATGGTGATGAATCAGCTAGAAGTTTAATTATTGATGGAACTGTTGGTGATGCAACGTTACGATCTTTTATGAATTGGGATGCTATAAAAACAGAAGAAGAAACTCAGAAAATTTTAATGCATTGGCAAAAATTAGGGCAGTTTAGAACAAATCATATGGCAGTTGGGGCAGGAAAACATCAGTTGATTTCTGATGAAAATGGATTGATTTTCTCTAGAGTTAGAAATGATGATAAAATTATTGTTGGTATTAATTTATCAAAAGGAAATAAAGAGCTAGGCGTGAGTTCAGTTTTTGAAAACGGACAAAAATTATATGATTTTTATTCTAATCAAACGATGGAAGTAAAAGACGGAAAAGTAAATGTAAACTCAGAATTTGATATTGTTTTACTAGAAAAAATTTAGGTTATGAAAGTTCGATTTTTATTGATAGTTATTTGTGTAAGTTTATCTTCATGTTGGTCAGAACAAGAACCTGTTGTCTTTTCTCCTGATAAAAAAATAGTTTTAGAATTCTCTTTGGATGAACAAGGAAAACCATTTTATGAAGTTGTTTTTAAACAAGACACTATTATTAAGAAATCGTCTTTAGGTTTTGATTTTCAAGATTCTAAATCTTTTTATGGAGATTTTGAGATTATTGATATAAAAACCAAATCATTTAATAAATCTTGGAAAATGCCTTGGGGAGAACAATTAGAGGTTGTAAATAATTACAATTTATTAAAAGTTGCATTACAAGAAAAATCAGACTTAAAAAGAAAGTTAAACATTGTTTTTAAAATATATAATGATGGAGTTGGTTTTAGATATGAATTTCCAAAACAAGAGAATTTTAAAGAAGCTTTAATAACAGAAGAAAATACGCAATTTAATTTAACTGAAGACTATAAAACCTTTTGGATTCCTGGTGATTGGGATATTTATGAGCATTTGTATAGTACTACAAAATTATCAGAAATTAATGCACTAACAAAAAGAAATCATCCTAGTTT
>JANQTQ010000076.1:4556-20947 GCA_030731625.1 Polaribacter sp.
AACATATATTCCTGAAAATGCCGTAAATACGCCTGTAACTTTAGTAGGTGAAAACGGAATTCATTTAAGTTTTCATGAAGCAGCTTTGGTAGATTATGCGGATATGACCTTAAAGGTGGATACAAAAAATCTAGCTTTTAAAAGTAATTTAGTAGGATCTAGAAATACAATTTATAAAGTAAAAAGAACCTTGCCTTTTGAAACGCCCTGGAGAACAATACAGATAACAGATAATGCGCCAGGTTTAATTCAATCTAACTTAATTCTAAATTTAAATGAGCCTAATAAATTAGGAGATGTTTCTTGGTTTACACCCATGAAATATACAGGAGTTTGGTGGGAAATGCATTTAGGAAAATCTTCTTGGGATTATGGAATGGAAATGGTTGATGGCAAATGGACAGATACTGGAAAAGCGCATGGTAAACATGGAGCAACAACAGAAAATGTAAAACGTTTTATCGACTTTTCTGCAAAAAATAATATAGGCGGTGTTTTAGTTGAAGGTTGGAATACGGGTTGGGAACGTTGGATTGGTTTTGAGGATAGAGAAGGAGTTTTCGATTTTGTAACTCCGTATCCAGATTATAATTTAGATTCTGTTACTGCGTATGCAAAACAAAAAGGAGTTCAAATTATTATGCATCATGAAACTTCTGCAGCAACAGAAACTTACGAAAAACAGCAAGACTCAGCATATGCTTTTATGCAGAAATACGGTATGCATACCGTAAAATCTGGTTATGTTGGCAAAATTTTACCAAAAGGAGAGTACCATCATGGGCAATACATGGTAAATCATTATAACAATGCAGCTATAAAAGCAGCAAAATATCAAGTAGCTGTAAACGCACACGAGCCTATAAAAGCAACAGGGTTAAGACGTACCTATCCTAACATAATTTCTAGAGAAGGTGTAAGAGGTCAAGAATTTAATGCGTGGTCTAGTGATGGTGGAAATCCGCCAGAGCATTTATCAATTGTAGCTTTTACAAGAATGCTGGCTGGCCCAATTGATTATACTCCGGGTATTTTTAATATCAAATTTAACGAATATAAAAAAGAAAATCAGGTAAATACAACTATTGCGCATCAACTGGCTTTATATGTAGTTCTTTATAGTCCAGTGCAAATGGCTGCTGATTTAGTGGAACATTATGAAGCAAATTCTAAACCATTACAATTTATTAATGATGTTGGTGTAGATTGGTCTGAAACAAAAGTTTTAGATGGAAAAGTAGGAGATTTTGTTACAATTGCTAGAAAAGAAAGAAAAACAGATAATTGGTTTTTAGGAAGTATTACGGATGAAAATTCAAGAGAAATTAATTTGGATTTTGACTTTCTTGATAAAGGTGTTTCATATAAAGCAACAATTTATAAGGATGGCAAAACTGCACATTGGGATACAAATCCTTTATCGATGGAAATTGAAACGTTAACAATAAATAAAAAAACGAAATTAAAAATTTATATGGCAGCAGGTGGTGGGGTTGCAATAAGTTTAAAAAAGAAGCGATAATTTGGGTTTTTTGTTACAAAAACGCATCGTATTTTAACAATACATATTTTTATTTTTTAATGTTTTTTGTTACTTATAAGGTGTAATCACTTGTTATTAACAATACATTACCTATACATTGTTTTTTATTTTGGATATTTTATATTATTTAACGTAATTTGGTAACCAAACATTATGTAAACTAGTATGTATAGAATTATTTATTCCCTTATCTTATTTTTGGTAACTGATTTAGCGTTTACTCAAGAGTTGCCACCAATCAATGTTTTTTCTGCAGAAAATTATGGAGCTGCAAATCAAAATTGGGCAATAACACAAGCATCTAATAAATTTATTTATGTTGCCAATAACGAAGGGTTATTAGAATATAACGGTGCTAGTTGGCTATTGTATCCTACACCTAACGAAACGATAATGCGTTCTGTTAAATCTTTTAAAGATAAGATTTATACAGGGTTTTTTATGGATTTTGGTTTTTGGAAAAAAAATGATTTTGGTCTTTTAGAATATACTTCTATCGTAAAAGAGCATAATATTAAAATGTTAGAAGATGAGCAAATCTGGGAAATTTTTGAGCTTGATGGTTGGATGATTTTTAAATCTTTAGAAAGAATTTATTTATTTAATTTAAAAAAGAATGTTGTAAAAATTATAAAATCAGAAAGTAGAATTCATAAACTTTCTATCGTTGATGAAATAATTTATTTTCAAGAAAATGATAGAGGTATTTTTAGAGTAGAAAATGGAATTTCTAAATTGGTGTCTGATGATCCTGTTTTAAAAAATAATCGAATTGTAGATTTTTTCATAAAAGATGATAAGTTACTTATTTTAACTCAAAAAGAAGGTTTTTTCTTTTTAGAAGGCAAAGAACTTATTCCGTGGAAAATACCTGCCGACCAATTTTTATCAGACAAGAGTATTTATAGTGCAATTCATTTACGTAAAGGAGGTTTTGCGTTGGGTTCAATTTCTAGTGGACTTGTATATCTTACAGAAAACGGTGAATTAGAGTATCATATTACCCAAACTTTAGGCTTAAGTAATAATACTGTTTTATCTGTTTTTGAAGATACCGATACTAATATTTGGTTAGGTTTAGACAGTGGTATAAACTATCTAAATTTTAATTCTCCTTTTAAAATATTTGTAAAAAAGAACAATTTTTGGGGTACAATTTATGCTTCTATCGTTTATAATGATTACCTATATATAGGCACAAACCAAGGTTTATATTGTAAAAGAAATAAATCTGATGATGTTTTTAGTTTTGTTACAAATACCCAAGGGCAAGTTTGGAACTTACAAGAAATAAATAATACGTTGTTTTGCAGCCATGATTTTGGAACCTTTATTATTAACAATAATAAAGCTACTAAAATAAAAGGCGTTGAAGGAACATGGGGATTAGAAAAAATTAATGAAACTACTTTATTGCAAGGTAATTATGATGGTTTATATGTGTTAACAAAAGAAGGTTCCGCTTGGAAGCTTAGAAATAAAATAGCAGGATTTTCTAATTCTAGTAGATATTTTATCCTAACAGAAAAAAATAAAATATTTGTAAATCATGAGTATAAGGGGGTTTTTAAGTTAGAAGTTGATAAAGATTATAAAAAAGTATTAAAGATTGAAAAAGATAAATCTGTAGAAAAAGGAATACATTCAAGTTTAATAAAATATAATAAAGATATTTTTTATTCCTCTAAAAAAGGGGTTTTCAAATATGATTTAAAAAATGACAAATTTTTATTAGATTCAGTTTTTAGCAAATTATTACCAGAGGAAACCTTTCTTTCTGCAAAAATATTGTTTGATAAATCATCCAATAAATTATGGTCTTTTACAAAAGAGGATATTCGTTATTTTTCTCCTGGAAAATTAAGTAATAAACCAAAATTAGAGATTATTCCAATAAAAGGATCAGTCCATAAAGGCGCAACTGGTTTCGAAAACATTTTGCATCTAGAAGATAAGAAGTATTTAATTGGTACTTATGATGGATATTTAACTGTTGATTTAAATAATATTATACAACCCAAAGATTTTTTGATAAATATTAATAGAATTTATAATCACGAGTTAGACAAACCAAAAAATAAAATTAGCCTAAAGGAAACTACCAAATTTAGCAGTGCAGAAAATAATTTTGAATTTATATACAGCGTAACAAATTTTAATAAAACCTCAACTTTAAATTATCAATATCAATTAGTTGGTTTTAATGAAAAGTGGAGTAGTTTATCTGAAGCTAATTCGCTTTTATTCGAAAACCTACCTCATGGTAAATACACTTTTAAAGTAAGGGCATATATAGATCAAAAAGTTAGTAATAATGTTGCAGAATATACTTTTAAAATTGAAAAACCTTGGCATTTAAGTAATCTTATGATAATCGTTTATATTTTCTTATTTATTTACATAGGTTATATAACAAACGTTTTACATCGCAAGTATTATAGAAATCAAAGAGAAAAATTATTAGAGAAGGCTCAAAAAGAGCTAGAATTACAAGAATTAGAAAGTTCTCAAAAAATTATTAAGCTAAATAATGAAAAATTAAGAAACGATATAGAAAGTAAAAACAGAGAATTAGCAACCTCTACAATGAGTATTATTCGAAAAAATGAATTTTTAAGTTCTATAAAATCGGATTTAGTGACAGGTGGAAAAGAAAATTTAAGTAAAGTTGTTAAGATAATTGATAAAAATCTAAACAATACAGACGACTGGAAAATGTTTCAAGAAGCATTTAATAATGCTGATAAAAAGTTTCTTGATAAAATAAAAGCAAAACATCCAGAGTTGACCCCAAACGATTTAAGATTATGTGCATATCTTAGGTTAAATCTATCTTCTAAAGAGATTGCCCCACTCTTAAATATCTCGCCAAGAAGCGTAGAAGTAAAGCGTTACAGATTGAGAAAAAAGATGAATTTAGAGCACGATGAAAACTTAACAAATTACATCATCGAAGTATAACGGCTTATCATCACTTAAAAACACCTATACATAACCACAACATTAGTGGTGTTTACACATTAATTACCTATTTTAAGAATTCCTTAACAATAGCAATTACTAGGCTTTACAAGTTTTTTTTGTGATGTATGTTTTTTGTTGAGGTGAAATTTATCTATTTAATAAAATAGGTGTGGTATTTTTACATAATTATTAACTAAAATTTTATTCATGAGAAAAAAAGTAACATTGCTACTATTTATGTTTATAGGATTTGGGATATCTGCCCAAACGCTAGACGTAAAAGGTGTTGTTAAGGATGCTAATGGTTATCAATTGCCAGGAGTTAGCATAATTATCAAAGGAACAACTACAGGTACACAAACAGATTTCGATGGGCTTTATAGTTTATCTAAAGTAAAAAAAGGTGTTGTATTAGTATTTAATTATTTGGGATACAAGAAAAAAGAAATTATTGTTAATCAAGAAACAATAAATGTTTCTTTAGAAGAATCTGCAGAATCTTTGGATGAGATTATCGTAGTAGGTTATGGTACTCAAAAAGTCACTAAGGTTTCTGGAGCCATTTCAACGGTTAAATCAGCAACTATTGAAAATTTAAAACCATCAAGAGTTGAAGAAGCTTTACAGGGTAGTGCATCTGGTGTTTCCGTTATCCAAAGTGGATCTCCAGGAAGTAAACCTACCGTATTAATACGTGGTATTCCTTCGTTTTCTGGAGTAGATCCAGTAGTTATTATTGATGGTGTTCCACAATCTTTAGATGATTTAAATTCTATAAGTTCTGGAGATATAGAATCACTAAACATATTAAAAGATGCTGCATCAACAGCTATTTATGGTGTTAAAGGTGGTAATGGAGTTATTGTTGTTACTACCAAAGGTGGTAGAAAAAATCAAAAAGTAGAATTTAATTATAGTACTTATACTGGTGTACAATCTGTAATTAGAAAAATTGGTTTATTAAATGCTTCAGAATACGCTGTTATGGCTAATGAAGGTAGTGCAGCCGCAGGAGGAAATGTTATTTTTTCTGATATATCCAACTTAGGTGTTGGTACAGATTGGCAAGATGAAGTATTTAAAAATGCAGATATAAACTCGCATTCATTTTCTGCTAGAGGAGGTTCAGAAGATATAAGTTACTTTTTTTCAACAGGATATTTAAGTCAAGGTGGTGTTGTTGGTGGTAATGATAAATCTAATTTTAATAGAGTAAACTTTACAGCAAATTTAGACGTTAAGTTAACATCAAAATTAAAATTCATTTTTAATACAAGTTATGCGAATATAAAAAGCAAATCTATTGCTGAGAATTCGTTTAATTCCATTTTAGGAAATGCTATAAATTTTGATCCTACGGTTTCTGTTTATAATAACGATTCTAATGATTTTGCTACCTATGGTTATAGTAACTTATTATTATCTGAGATTTTTAATCCTGTACAAAGATTAAATGATACATATAATGAAAATAATGGGGATAAATTATATGGTAAATTCGAATTGCAATATGATATTTTAAATAATCTTAAAATAACTTCTCGTTTTGGTTATACTAAATGGGATCAAGTTAGCAAAAGCTTTTCACCTTTAGCTTATTACGGGCCAAATAATGTTTCTAGTCAATATTTATCTGATGGAACTGTGCCGCTACAAACTGTAGATAATGGAGATGGAACTACAAGTTCAATTCCAACTTATAATAATAGCGTTTCAGAATCAGAAGTGTCTAATTTTGGGTATACATTCGAAACTTTTTTAAGTTATGGATTTAAATTAGAAGAAAAACACAATTTTGACATTGTTCTAGGGGTTTCTAGAAGTAAATCTACAGGAGATGGAATTGGAACAACTAGACAGGATGTAAGAGATAATTCTTGGGCTTGGGCAGATATTAGTGCAGCAACAGGAGTTAATACCGAGTTAAATACAAATGCTTACACAGGGTATAGTTACCAAAACTTAGAACGTAGAAACATGTCGTTTTTTAGTAGAATTAACTATGATTATAATGACAAGTATTTGGCTTCTTTCTCTGCAAGACGTGATGGTTCAATTGCTTTTGGAGATGATAATAAATTTGCTAATTTCTATGCAGGTTCTTTAGGATGGGTTGCATCTAACGAAGATTTCTTTGATTCTGAATCAATTAATTTCTTAAAAGTAAGAGGTAGTTATGGTACTGTAGGTAACGAAAACGTTGATCCTCAATATGTAAGTATTACAATCGGTGGACCTAGTTATAATTCTACTGCAAATAGTAATGGATATACTTTTGGAACTGAATTTGTATCAGGAGCAACAGTAAATTCATTTAGCAATCCTACATTAAGTTGGGAAGAGCAAACTCAATATAACATAGGTTTTGATGCTACATTATTTAATAATCTATCTATAACAGCAGATTATTTTAATAAATCTGTAAAAGGATTATTATTTACAGATGCACCGTCACTTTATGCAGGTACTTCAGAACCTGTAAAGTCTAACATAGGAAGTACAGAAAGTAAAGGTTTAGATTTATCTATTGCATATAAAATGGATATGCAAGATTTTAAATTTAATACTTCGTTAACATTTACTTCATCAAAAAACTTAGTTACAGAAACTAATAGTGATGGTACGGCATTTGTTTCTGGTGGTTCATACTTTAATGGACAGTCTCATGATGCTACTCGATTTGAAAAAGGATTTACTCCAGGGTATTTTTATGGATTTCAAACAAATGGTTTATTTCAAAACCAAGCAGAAATTGATATTCTAAATACAGATACCAATGGCGATGGCGCTATTAATAGTAGTGATACTAAATATCAAGCTGGTGCACAACCAGGGGATATTCGTTTTGTAGATACTAATAAAGATGGAATTATTAATGATGAGGACAAAACAAATATTGGTGATCCATTTGCAGACTTTACTTTAGGTTGGAATTTAGGTTTTGAATACAAAAACTTCGATTTAACTATGTTTACTTATGCTTCTGTTGGAAATGATGTTTTTAGAGCTTATGAACGTAATGCTTTATATACTAATAAAGATAGAAGTATTTTAAATAGATGGACAGGTGAAGGAACTACTAATGACGCATCTAATCCACGTTACACTTTTGCAGATTCAAATAGTAATATTAGACCTTCAGATAGATATGTTGAAGATGGTAGCTTTATTAAAATTAAAAGTTTAATGTTAGGTTATACATTACCAGAAAGAACTAATAGTGTATTTAGTAAAGTACGACTATATGCACAGGCTAAAAACCTTTTAACACTAACAAAATACACAGGTTTTGACCCAGAAATATCAGGAGGTATTTTAGGGACTGGGATAGATAGAGGTGCTTACCCACAAGCAAGAACAATTTTAATAGGTTTAGACCTTAAATTTTAACATTCAAAATATATATGTATGAAAAATATAAAAAATAAATTTGGGTTAATTATCATACTTTCAATCTTTGTAGGTTGTTCTGATGTGGTTCAATTTGACCCACATGATGAATATGCTGTTACAGAATTAGATTATCTACAAACAGCATCAGATTATGAAACAATGGCAGTAAGCTGCTATACGCCATCACAATGGTTAAATGGTATTATGGTTATTGGTGATATTGCATCAGATAACGCTGTAGCAGGAGGAGAAAATGCTTCTGATGTACTTACATTACAGAATATAGATGATTATGATTATGCACTTTTAGCAAATAATAGTACGTTAGAAGATTTATGGAAATCGGCTTATGAAGGAGTAAATAGAACTAATTACTTGTTAAAGTACAAGGATGTTAACCTTTTAGGGAACACAGTAGATTTTGATGGAAAGGATGAACTTTTTGGTGAAATTCTTTTTTTAAGAGCTTACTATTATTTTAACTTAACAAGAATGTTTGGTGATGTGGTTTTATTTACTGATGGTAAATTAGGAATTGCAGATTTTGGTACTTTTCAAAGATCACCTCAAGCAGAAGTGTATGCACAAATTGAAGCAGATTTAACGGCTGCAATTAGCACACTACCTTTAGAACAAGGTCAAAAAGGGCGTATTACAAAATATGCAGCACAAGCATTATTAGGTAAAGTTTATATATATCAAGAAAAATTTGACTTAGCTGTACCAATGCTAGAAAATGTGGTAAATGGTCCATTTAGTTTAGTCTCAAATTTTGATAATATCTTTTTACTAGATGGTGAAAATGGTCCAGAATCTGTTTATGAAATACAATACTCAAACGGTTCACCATATTATAATTGGGGAGGACAAACAAGAGGTCAAGGAAATTATGCAGTTCAACAATGTGGTGTTAGAGGTTTAAATGGTTCAGCAGATATGCCTTATAATTCAGGTTGGAGTACAAATTTACCAACTAAAGATTTAGCATCAGCTTATGAAGATGGTGATCAAAGAAAAGATGCAACTTGTTTTGATGTTGCGGCTTATGCAGCAGCGAACCCTAGTCTTAATGTTACTTTTCAAGTAGCTCCATTTAAAAATACTGATTTGTATAATAAAAAATATTTGCCAAGAAAAGGACAAACTAGTGGGCAAGTAGAATTGAATTACGAAAACAATCAACGTATAATTCGTTATGCAGATGTTTTATTAATGGCAGCAGAAGCGAACTTAAGAGCATCTTCTGTAAATATATCTAAAGCACAATTATATTTGGATAAAGTTAGAGATAGAGCCTTTGGAGATCAAAATCACAGAGTTACTGCAACAGTACAAGCTGTTTGGGACGAAAGAAGGTTAGAATTAGCAATGGAAGGTGATCGTTTTTTCGATTTAGTAAGAACAGGTCAAGCAGCTACTATTTTAGGAAGTGGTTATAAAACAGCAACTAAAGGATTGTTTGCAATTCCTCAAAGAGAAATAGATATTTCTGGTTTAACACAAAACGACGGCTATTAAATTTAAAAGAATAAATTATGAAAACATTAAAATATATTTTTAGTACCGTCTTGTTTATTGCTCTAATTTGGAGTTGTCAAGAGGACGGGTTTGGAGAAACTGACTTTGTTAAAAATATCAAAGCTCCAATTAACGTTAAAGCAGCAGTTAGAATTACACAAGATAATACGGGGCTTGTAACTATAACACCTTTATCTGAAGGGGCAATTAGTTACAACATAAACCTTGGTGATGGTTCTGACCTTGCAGAAGGTGTAACTCCAGGTGCTGGAATAAGTCACGTTTATAATGAAGGTACTTATGATGCTACAATTACTGCAATTGGTTTAAGTGGTTTAACTACTTCGATTACACAAAGTATTGTGGTGTCATTTAAAGCTCCAGAAAACTTAGTGATAACTATAGAAAATGATGCGGCAATTTCTAAACAAGTTAATCTTTCAGCAACAGCAGATTTTGCAACATCTTATGAGGCATATTTTGGTGAAGCAGGAAAAGACGAACCTGTTGCTTTTAATATTGGTGAAGCAATTTCTTATCAATATTCAGAAGCTGGTACATATACAATTAAAGTTGTTGCAATGAGTGCAGCTATTGAAACTACAGAATTTACACAAGATTTTGAAGTAACTGCAATCTTACAGCCATTAAAAGCTGCTCCTGCACCTATTAGAGCTCAAAGTGATGTTATTTCAATATATAGTGATTCTTATGTAAATCCAGATCCAATTAATTACAATCCAAATTGGGGTCAATCAACAACTTATACTCAAATTGCAGTTGGTGGAAATAATATGATTCAATATGGAGATATTACATATCAAGGAATTGATTTTAGTAGTGTTGCAGTAAATGCTGCTGCCATGGAATTTGTTCATGTTGATGTTTGGACAGCAAACGCAAATTTTAACGCTAAAATTTCTCCTATTAGTTCAGGTCCAAATGAAACAGCGTATGATTTAGAGTTGAATCAAGATAAATGGACTTCATTTGATATTCCATTATCAGCTTTTACAGATCAAAACGCATTAGTAGATTTTTCAGATATTATTCAATTTAAGTTTGAAGGTTCTCCTTCTGGAGAAGGAACTATTTTTATAGATAATCTTTACTTTTATAAAGTACCTACAGGAATTCAAACAGGTATTGTTGGAACATGGAAAATGTCTTCAGCGGCAGGATCTTTAGGCGTAGGGCCATCTATAGGAAATATTTCTTGGTGGAATTGTGATGATGCTTGTGTTTCATCAAGATCATGTTATTATGATGATACTTATGTTTTTAATGCAGATGGTTCTTTCAAAAATGGATTTGACGGAGAAACATGGGTTGAAGGCTGGCAAGGTGGCGCAGATAATTGTGCAGCTCCAGTTGCTCCCCATGATGGATCTAATGCTGCAACTTATGTTTATGATAAGAATGCAAATACAGTTACATTAAATGGTATAGGTGCTTTTATCGGTTTACCAAAAGCTAATAATTCAGGAGAACTTAAAAGTCCAGCAGATGCTCCAGCGTCAATTATATATAATGCTACTTTTCAAGACCCAAATACTTTATTGGTAACCATAGAAACAGGTACTGGTTCTGGAACGTTCTGGCAATTTGTTTTAGAAAGAGAAGGAGTTGTTAGTTCGCCTTTAACAGGAACATGGCAAATGTCTCAAGAAGCTGGATCTTTAGGTGTAGGTCCTTCAATAGGTGATATATCATGGTGGAATTGTGATAATGCTTGTGTAACATCAAGATCATGTTATTATGATGATGTTTATGTATTTGGTTCAGATGGATCGTTTAAAAATGTTCTTGGTGCGGATACTTGGGTTGAAGGTTGGCAAGGTGGTTCAGATGGATGTGGTGCTCCAGTTGCTCCTCATGATGGATCAAATCCAGCTACTTTTTCCTATAGTGATGGCGTACTTACTTTAAATGGTAAAGGTGCTTTTATAGGACTTCCAAAAGGAACAAATACTGGTGAACTTACAAATCCAGCAAACGCACCAGATTCGATTGTATATAATGTAACTTTTATTGATAGTGATACTATTAGTGTTGTTATTGAAACGGGAACAGGTTCAGGAACATTTTGGCAATTTAAGCTTGTAAGAATTTAAAAATAAAAAAAAATGAAAAACATAAAATATTATATTGGAATAGTTCTTTCACTAGCTTTAGTTTTTGCTAGTTGTCAAGAAGAAAATATTTCAATTGGCGAAATTATTGCTCCTTCAAATGTAACTATATCTGCAGATATTGCTGGAGTAGATACAGATAATCCAAACGGTGATGGTTCAGGATTTGTAAATTTTTCAGCATCAGCAGATAATGTAATTAGTTACAAATTTGATTTTGGAGATGGTAAATCAGAGGTAGCTCCATCAGGTGCTGTAACACACAGATATACTACAACGGGCGTAAATACTTATACAGTTGTTGTTAGTGCAATAGGTACTGGAGGAGTTAAATCTAGTACTTCTTCTGAAGTAGTGGTTTTTAGTTCATTTGCAGATCTTGAAGCGGTAGAAATGATGTCTGGAAAAGTAATAGGTGGTTCTAAAACTTGGTATTGGGCTTCTAATTTACCAACTCACGTTGGTTTAGGTCCTTTTGAAGATGATTATGGAAATGGAGAATTTGCTTGGCCAGCATGGTGGAATAGTATCGGTCCTTGGGATGATGAAAAATCATGTATGTACACAAATGAGTTTGTATTTACTAGATTAGACGAAGGTCTTACTTTTGAGCAAACTGTTGGTCCTGCTTTTGTACCAGGAACTTATGCTGGTGTTCTAGGGGTAACTGGAGATACTTGTCATGATGAAACTGTGGTTACAACAATGTTTGGACTTAAAAATGTATCATTTGCGCCATCAAGTACTAAAGCCGCTTTAGAAGGTTCATATAATAATGCACCTTATAGAGGTACATCTTTTGAAATTTCTGATGGTGGATTTATGGGTTGGTATGCAGGTGCTAGTACTTATGATATTATATCGGTTACTGATGATCAACTTTATGTTAGATATGTAGAAGCTGGTAATGTTAATGTGTGGTACCAATTGTTTACCTCTGTTAAACCTACTCAAGGTGAAGCAGTATTTGAATCTCAATTTAATACGTTAGCTTGGTCTGATGAGTTTGATACAGATGGTGCACCAGACGCAACTAACTGGACCTACGATTTAGGCGCAGGTGGTTGGGGAAACCAAGAAGCGCAAACGTATACAAATGATGCAGCTAATGTTAGTATTTCTGAAGGAACTTTGAAAATTAATGCAATTAAAGACGGTAATTCATACACTTCTGCTAGATTAAAATCAATTGATTTATATGAGTTTAAATATGGGCGTGTAGAGGTTAAAGCTAAACTTCCTGGTGCACAAGGTACTTGGCCTGCAATTTGGATGTTGGGTGCTAATTACCCTGATGTGGGATGGCCAACATGTGGAGAAATTGATATTATGGAACAAAGAGGTGATGATAAAGATAGATCACTTGGTACATACCATTGGTTAGATTCTGGTTCTAATTCTAATGCAAGTTATGGAGAGTCATTGTCTATTGATAATGCTTCATCAGAATTTCATTTATATAGTTTAGAATGGACAGATGAAAAAATAACTGTGCTTGTAGATAACGTAGTGGTTGTTACTATGGATAATAATGCCAATTTACCATTTTACGATAAAGATTTCTTTTTAATTCTTAATGTGGCAATGGGTGGTTCTCTTGGTGGAACAATAGATCCTGCATTTACACAAGATACAATGGAAATTGATTATGTAAGAGTATATAACTAAAAATTAATTTTAAATAAGGTCAGTTATTTTTTGACTGACCTTATTTTTTTAATGTGTTTTAAAAAAAAAATAAATCTAAATTTTATAATAATTATGAAGAAATCTTTTTTCGGATATCTAATTTTCTTTATTGCTTTAAATGTTTTTGCTCAAAAATCTGATGTGGTTTCTGTGCTTAAAAATGATGCAGGCATTAAATTAATGGTAAACGAAAAACCATTTATGATTAACGGTATGAATTGGGATTATTTTCCAATTGGTAAAAATTATGAATTTAGCTTATGGAATCAATCAGAGGAGTTTATAAAAAAAGCTCTAGATGATGAAATGAGTTTATTAAAAAATATGGGTGTAAATACCATTCGTGTGTATACAGGAATCCAACCAAAATGGATTACCTATATCTATGAAAATTACGGAATTTACACAATGTTAAACCATTCTTTTGGTAGATATGGTGTGGCATTAAATGGTGTTTGGACACCAATTACCGATTACAGAAACCCAGAAACACAAAAGGTTTTAGTATCAGAAGTAACAGAAATGGCCAAGACGTATAAAAATACTCCAGGATTACTTTTATTCCTACTTGGGAATGAGAATAATTATGGACTTTTTTGGGCTGGTGCAGAAACTGAAGACTTTCCTGATGATGAAAATCAAAAAAGATTGATGGGTGAAGAAAGAGGTAGACCAATGTACAAACTCTTTAATGAAGCGGCTTTGCAAATGAAAGCTATTGATACAAATCATCCGATAGCAATTTGTAATGGCGATTTGTTATTTCTAGATATGATTGCTGATGAATGCAAGGATGTAGACATTTTGGGTGTAAATATGTATAGAGGTGCATCTTTTGGAGATGCTTTTGAAAAAGTAAAAAACGAGTTGAACAAACCTATCTTATTTACAGAATTTGGTGCGGATGCTTTTAATGCATTAAAAGATACTGAAGATCAAGAAATGCAAGCTTTTTATGCGGTAGAAAACTGGAAAGAAATTTATTATAATGCAGCTGGTGTAGGTAATGCTAATAATGCTATTGGTGGTTTTACGTTTCAATTTTCTGATGGATGGTGGAAATTAGGACAAACAAAAGATTTAGAGGTTCATAATACTGGTGCCTCTTGGGGAAACGGAGGTTATAAATTAGATTTTAAAAAAGGCATCCATAATATGAATGAAGAATGGTTTGGAATCTGTGCAAAAGGCCCAACAAATTCTGATGGATTCTACAAATTATATCCGCGTGCTGCCTACTATGCCTTAAAAAAAATACATGAATTTAATCCGTATAAAAATGGTGTTTCAGAAAAATCAATCGAAAAATATTTTTGTACAGTAAACATAAAAAGAGCCCTTAAGAAAGCTAAAAAAGATCAACTAGAATTAGAGAAAATTAATAAAAATTAAGAACTGATAACACATCATCAGTTAAAAAAATATAAATAGTAATGAGCACAACTGTTTCTAACAAAGACAATATGACTATAAATTCAACAAACCAAATTACCGGACAATTAGTAACCTTAGAAAACGAATCGTATTATAAGATTTCAAATAGTCATGCAATGCGTCCCTTTTTTATGACCATTGTTTCAGATTCTAATCATTGGATGTTTATCTCAAGTAATTGTGGTTTAACTGCAGGTAGAAAAAATGCAGAATATTCAATTTTCCCTTATTATACAGATGATAAAATTACCGAACTTTCAGAAACTACAGGTTGTAAAACCATCGTAAGAATTTCTAAAAATGGTAAAACACTTTTATGGGAACCATTTTCTGAAAGACAAGCGGGTATTTATACAATCGTTAGAAATGTGTATAAAAATGAATTCGGAAACAAAATTATTTTCGAAGAAATTAATGAGGATTTAGGTGTAACTTTTAAATATCAATGGAATTCTAGTGACGAATTTGGCTTTGTTAGAAAAGCTACTTTAACTAATAATTCTGATGAAAATCTAGACATTTCTATTTTAGACGGATTTCAAGATTTAATTCCTTACGGAGTTGGTTCAGACATTCAAGGTATTAGAAGTAACTTAGTTGATGCCTATAAAAAATGCGAATTAGAAGCAGATTCTGGTTTAGGAATTTACGCGTTAAGTGCTATTATTGTTGATAAAGCAGAGCCAAGCGAAGCTTTAAAAGCAAATTTAGTTTGGTCTTTAGGATTAGAAAATCCTACCTATTTATTATCAACTTTACAAGTAAATAATTTTAGAAGAGGTATTCAACTTCAGCAAGAAGTGGATATGAAAGCAGAAAAAGGAGCGTATCTTTTAAATGCTGATTTTTCTTTAAATTCAAATCAAGAAAAAAAATGGTTGCAAGTAGCCAATGTAAATCAAACAGTTGCAGATGTTACTCGTTTATCAGAATTGATTAAAGCCAATGATGGCTTAGAAGAAGTATTGCAAAATAATATCGAAAAAGGCACCAAAAATTTAATCAATTTAGTAGCTGCTTCAGATGGTTTACAGCTTTCTAATGATCCATTGGTAAATACCAGACATTTTTCAAATACACTTTTCAATATAATGAGAGGTGGAATTTTTGATGATAATTATACCATCGAAAAAGAAGATTTTACCACTTATTTATCAAAAGCAAACAAACAATTATTTGCAGCTAAAAAAGAAACGTTAGCAACTTTACCAGAAAAATTTACGTTAGATTTTATTAAAAATTTAGCAGAAAATGACGCTGACAAAGATTTTAAACGTTTGTGTTTAGAATATTTACCACTTAAATTTAGCAGACGTCACGGAGATCCAAGTAGACCTTGGAACAAATTTTCTATCAATACAAAAAGTGAAATTGACGGATCTAAAATTTTAGATTACGAAGGAAACTGGAGAGATATTTTTCAAAACTGGGAAACGCTTGCACATTCATATCCTCAATTTATTGAGAGTATGATTCATAAATTTTTAAACGCAACTACTTTTGAAGGATACAATCCGTATAGAGTTACAAAAGGTGGTTTTGATTGGGAAGTTATAGAAGAACATGATCCTTGGTCTTACATTGGTTATTGGGGCGATCATCAGATAATTTATTTGTTAAAATTCTTAGAATTTATAGAAAAACACTATCCGGCTAAATTAGCAGAATTATTTAATGATGATATTTTTGTGTATGCAAACGTGCCTTATATCATTAAA
>JANQTQ010000077.1:0-838 GCA_030731625.1 Polaribacter sp.
TTTCTGAACATTCTACACCTTTATATTTAACATCAAGTTTTGTTTTTGATGATGCAGAAGACATGCGTGCATCCTTCGCAGAAGAAAAAGAGCGCAATTTATATAGCCGTTTTACAAATCCAAATACAACAGAATTTGTAGATAAAATTGTTGCGATGGAAGGCGCAGAAGCTGGTTATGCTTTTGCCACAGGAATGGCAGCTATATTTTCGTCATTTGCAGCTTTATTAAGTGCAGGAGATCATATTGTTTCTTGTCGTTCTGTATTTGGATCAACCCACGGAATGTTTACCAATTATTTGCCAAAATGGAATATTACAACTTCTTATTTTAAGGTAAATGAAGTTGATTTGATAGAAAGTTTAATTCAAGAAAACACTAAAATTCTTTATATAGAAACACCAACAAATCCGGCAGTTGATATTTTAGATTTAGAATTGATTGGCAAAATTGCTAAAAAACACAACCTTATTTTCATTGTTGATAATTGCTTTGCAACTCCTTATTTACAGCAGCCAATTAAATTCGGAGCAGATTTGGTAATTCATTCTGCAACAAAACTAATTGACGGACAAGGAAGAGTTTTAGGCGGTGTAACAGTTGGTCGCGCAGATTTATTAAGAGAAATTTATTTGTTTGCAAGAAATACTGGGCCAGCAATGTCTCCTTTTAATGCGTGGGTTTTATCTAAAAGTTTAGAAACTTTGTCTATTAGAGTTGAGAAGCATTGTGAAAACGCGTTAAAAGTGGCAACCTTTTTAGAAGGAAATACAAATGTAGCGTTTGTAAAATATCCATTTTTAAAGTTGTATCTAACGTTTAGTGAATCTTCCTTTGG
>JANQTQ010000077.1:848-5611 GCA_030731625.1 Polaribacter sp.
TAGAAGAAAATGAAAATGTAGAATTTGTAAAATATCCGTTTTTAAAATCGCATCCTCAATATGAAGTTGCTAAAAATCAGATGAAATTAGGCGGAAACATTGTTGCTTTTGAAATAAAAGGCGGAATTGACGCTGGAAGAAAATTTTTAGATAACATTAAAATGTGTTCTTTATCAGCAAATTTAGGCGATACAAGAACGATTGTTACGCATCCGTCCTCTACAACGCATGGTCGTTTATCAGAAGAAGATCGTTTAGAAGTAGGTATTACAAATGGTTTGGTTAGAGTTTCTGTTGGTTTAGAACATGCAGATGATATTATTGCAGATTTAAAACAAGCCTTGGACGCTAAATAAAGTAAAAAAATAGGTGTTTTTTTAAATAAAAGAACAAGTTATAAGGTTTGTATATAGTTAAATAATAAGTTGATATAAAAACACTGTAAATCTGGTTAACCAATTCCGTATATTTACATTTATAGAAACCGTATAAATGTATCAAATGAAAAGTGTTCTCAAATTTATTTTAGTTGGTTTAACTTCTCTTTTATTTGTTTTTTGTTCTTCTTTTATTTCTGAAGAGGAAGAGCAACAAATAATAACACCTATAGTAGTAAATCCTACATCTGGTCCAGCAAGTAATTTCGATTTAAAAACATGGAATTTAAGTATTCCTGATAATAATGGAAGTGGAGTTGCAAAGACGATTACTGTATTAGCACTTAATCAAAATTATCAGAATGATAAATATTTTTATTCTGCAGACGATCAAGGAATGGTTTTTAAATGTTTTGTTGATGGTTTTAAAACGTCTGCAAATACAAGCTATACAAGAACAGAGTTAAGAGAAATGCTTAGAGGTACCAATACAGGAATCAATACGCAAGGAGTAAATAAAAATAACTGGGTTTTTGGTTCTGCGCCAATTGCAGATAAAAATGCAGCCGCTGGTTTTGACGGAGAAATGAATGCTACTGTGGCTGTAAATTACGTTACAATTACAGGAAGTTCTAGTCAGGTAGGACGCGTTATTATTGGTCAAATTCACGCGAATGATGATGAACCTGTCCGTTTGTATTATAGAAAATTACCTACTAATGAGTTGGGTTCTATTTATATTGCACACGAACCTAGAGATGGTTTTGGTAGTGAGCAATGGTACGATATGATTGGCTCTAGAAGTAATAGTGCTTCTAATCCTACGGATGGAATTGCACTTGATGAAAAATTTTCATACAAAATAAAAACGGTAAATAATATCTTAACGGTTACCATTTCTAGACCAGAAAAGCCAGATGTTGTAAAAGAAGTAGATATGACAAATAGCGGCTATGATGTTGGCGGCCAATACATGTATTTTAAAGCGGGAGTTTACAATCAAAATAATTCTGGAAATGCATCTGATTATGTTCAAGCAACATTTTATAAATTAGAAAAAAGCCACACAACTAACTAAAATAAAGATAATTTGTTTACTTTAGTTTTATGCTTTCAAAAAAAACTAAATACGGAATTAAAGCGCTAACTTATTTAGCAAAACAGGAAAATAAAATGCCTGTTGCAATTTCAACAATCTCAAAAAATGAAAATATTTCTTTAAAATTTTTAGAAAGCATTTTATTAACACTTCGTAAAAATGGTCTGCTTGGCTCTAAAAAGGGGAAAGGCGGTGGATATTATTTGTTAAAAGAACCTTCAGAAATTCAAATGGCAACCGTTATGAGGATTTTAGAAGGGCCAATTGCTATGATTCCGTGTGTTAGTCTAAACTTTTATGAAAAGTGTGACGATTGTCCTGATGAAAACGCATGTGCTGTAAACAAATTAATGGTGCAAGTAAGAGATAGTTCTTTGCAAATATTTAAAAATACAACGTTGGCAGATTTAACAATAAAAATATCTTAGGGTTTTATTTTGAAATAATGTTGATGAAAAAAAATGCACTTCTTTTTTTAGTTTTTCTGATTTCTTTACAATTGTTTAGTCAAAAGGAAAATGAATCAAAAACGAAGTTGACCAACTTTTTATCAAAATCGTATTATAGTATTAATTTTGGTGGTGTTTTTTATCCTTTTTCTAATGATAATTTAATTGATGGATATAAAACGGAAACCTTCAGTCGAAATTGGTTTTCAGGAAGATTATTATTAGGCCATAAATTAACGGATGATGTATCTGTTCAATTCGGAACATTAAGACCCGCTTCTTGGTTTAAATATGATAATGTAAACAATATTGGTTATGAAAGATCTGTTTGGATAAACGCTTGGTCTTTATCACTTAAAAAAGATTTTAAGTTACATAATAATACTTCTTTTTATGCAGAAGCCGGAATCTCAAATGTAACCAGATTTGGTTTTTCTATAAATGATATAGAGATTTATAATGATGCACATTATGCAAGTTTATTATATGGTTTTGGCGTGCAACATAAGTTAAGTGATAAATGGCGATTGTCTTTAAACGGAACCTTTTTACCTAAATCAGCAAAACAAAATCAACCTTCTATTTCACAAGTTTCTCTTGGTTTTGAGTATCATTTACAACAGCTTGATGATAAAAAGGCAACAGAATTTGCAAATAATAAGTACTTCTTTCCAGATAATATTTTACAAGTTAGTTATGGAACAAGTGCGATTGGTTTTGGGATGAATCGTTTTTTTGGAATGAGTTTAAAAGTTGGAAGTTTTGAAAGCTTTGGAATTCCTGTTTTTTGGGTTGGAGAAGTAAAGGCAAATCATGCGATATCTGTAACGTATCAAAAACTAGTTTTTAGAACAGAAAAGATTTTTTCTTTAGATTGGGGAACAAGTGTTACTTATTTTCAGTCTGAATTTGGAAAAGAAAATGTTTTTGCTTTCTCTGTTTTTCCTGTGATGCGTTTTTATTTATTAAGAAAAAAAGACTTTGATTTTTATACAAACTATTCTTTAATAGGACCCACATATATTACAAAAAGCGATATTGATGGTATTGAAAGTGGTCCAAAAATTACGTACCAAGACACCATGGGTTTTGGTGTTTTCTTCGGAAAAGAAAGAAAATATAACTTCGAATTAAGAATTATGCATTATTCAAATGGAAACATTTTTACAAGAAATGCAGGTGTTGCAGTTCCCCTTCAATTAACTTTAGGGAAGACATTTTAGGTAGTTAAAATCAATTACTTTTCCTCAATACTTATTTTAAAAAATTATTGTGTCACTATATCCTTGTAGGATTTGCATATTCATAAATTTAACGCCTTTTTATTATTAATCTACTAAATCTATAGGGTTTAAGGATATTTTAAGATTTTTACTGCTTTTTTTATAAATATAATCTGTAAGTTTGCATACCCTATTAATAAAGTAGGGTAATGTAAAAGCTTAATTATTATGATTGCAGATCAAATGATTTTTAGTAAAAGAATTGCAGAGCAAAATTTTGAAGAGGATAAAGTTTCTGAAAAACCAGTAAGAAGTATTGTCAAGGCTTTAAGTTGGAGACTTATTGGAACTATAGATACACTTGTGGTTTCTTATATTTTAACGGGTAAAATTGCATTAGCAGCATCAATAGCATCAGTAGATTTTGTAACAAAACTAGTTTTGTATTTCTTTCACGAAAGAATATGGAATAAAATAAAATGGGGAAAATAATGAGCCTAGATTTAGAGAAGATAAACAAAGAATTAAAAAGTAAAAGTCCGGCAGAAATTATTGCTTGGGCTATTTCTTTAGCAAAAAATGCAGTAATTACAACCAACTTTAGACCTTATGAAGTTGCAATTTTAAATGCAGTAACTGAGGTAAAAAAAGATATCAAAGTAATTTGGTGCGACACGGGTTATAATACTGTGCAAACCTATAAACATGCAGAAGAAATCATCAGTAAATTGAATTTAAACATTCATTTATATGTGCCAAAACAAACGGTTGCTCATAGAAATGTGGTTTTAGGAGTTCCTTCAATAGAAGATCCAAAACACGTGCTTTTTACAGAGCAGGTTAAATTAGAGCCTTTTGCAAGAGCAATGAAAGAGCATCAGCCAGATGTTTGGTTTACAAATTTAAGAAAAGGGCAAACTGCATTTAGAAATAGTATCGATATTGTTTCTCAAAGCAAAGACGGAATTATAAAAGTAAGTCCGTTTTATAATTGGACAGACGAACAATTAGACGCTTATTTAGTAGAAAAAGAATTACCAAATGAGTTTACATATTTCGATCCAACAAAAGTAGAAAGTAACCGAGAATGTGGTTTACATATCTAAAAAGATAAAATTATGAGTCAGAAAATAATACAAGTAGATGCTTTAGAAAGTGAAGCAATTTATATTTTTAGAGAAGTAGTAGCGCAGTTTGAAAAGCCTGTTTTGCTATTTTCCGGAGGAAAAGACAGTATCACTTTAGTACGTTTAGCGCAAAAAGCATTTTATCCTGCAAAAATTCCTTTCCCTTTAATGCATATTGATACAGGTCATAATTTTCCTGAAACGATTGAATTTAGAGATCGTTTAGCGAAAGAATTAGGTGTTGAATTAATCGTTAGAAATGTTCAAGATAATATTGATAGTGGTCGTGTAAAAGAAGAAACTGGAAGATATGCAAGTAGAAATATGTTGCAAACAGAAACTCTTTTAGACGCTATTGAAGAATTTGGTATTGATGCGTGTATTGGTGGTGCAAGAAGAGATGAAGAAAAAGCAAGAGCTAAAGAAAGAATCTTTTCTGTAAGAGATGATTTTGGTCAATGGGATGAAAAAAACCAACGTCCAGAAGT
>JANQTQ010000078.1 GCA_030731625.1 Polaribacter sp.
CCGCTTTCTGTATCGTTTCCTTGTTTATATTTAAAATGTGCTGCATAGCCTTTTTCTGCAATTTCATTCATTCGTTCAGAACGAATTTGCACTTCCACCCATTCTGCATCTGGCCCAACAACGGTAATATGAAGCGCTTCATAACCAGTAGATTTTGGTTGAGATATCCAATCTCGTAAACGCGTAGGATTTGGTTTAAAATAATCGGTTACAATGGTGTAAATTTTCCAAGCATCAAATTTATCATCATTAGAAGAAGGATAATAAATAATACGAATTGCGTATTTGTCATATACTTCATTAAAAGTTACATTTTGAGTTCGCATTTTTTTTCTGATGGAATAAATAGATTTAAATCTACCTTTTATTTCATAAGAAAAATTTTCTTTATCTAAACCAGTTTTAATCGTATCTGTAAATCTCTGCAAATAGTTTTGCTGATCTTCTTTACTTTCTTTAATATAGGTGGTGATTTCATTGTAAACATCTGGCTCTGTGTATTTTAAGCCTAAGTCTTCTAATTCTGTTTTAATGTTATATAAACCTAATCTGTGTGCTAAAGGAGCATAAATATATAAAGTTTCTGAAGCAATTTTAACTTGTTTGTCATCTGGCATTGCATCCATAGTTTGCATATTATGCAATCTATCTGCAATTTTTATTAAAATAACTCTCACATCATCATGCAATGTTAAGAGCATTTTTCTAAAATTTTCTGCTTGTATAGAGGCATCTTGTTCTTTATTAAGACGCGAAATTTTTGTTAACCCAAGCACTATTCTGGCAATTGTTGTACCAAACATTTGCTCCATATCTTCAACTGTATACTTGGTGTCTTCTACAACATCATGCAATAAAGCAGAAGCTATAGAAATAGCACCTAAACCAATTTCTTTAGCAACAATTTTAGCTACAGCTATGGGGTGATAAATATAAGGTTCACCAGTTTTTCTTCGTTGACTAGAATGTGCTTCTACAGCAAGATCAAAAGCTTTTCTTATGAGTTCTTTATCCTGTTTAGATAAAACTTCATAAGTTCCTTTTAGTAAATCTTTGTATCGATTTGCAATTTCTTTATTTTCTTCTTCTACGGTTGCTGTGTAGCTCATAAACTTAGGGGCTCAAGATTTTTTAGTAACTAAAGGGAAGTTAGGAATAAGAAATTAAACAACCAAAAAATAAGGATTATAATTTGATTTTAAATAGCGCAGTTTTCACGGTTGTTCACAGGTACTAAATTGAATAAAAAAGCTGTATAAATTCTAGAAATCCGTGGTAAAAAATATTTTGTGTAATTAGTGAAACTTGTGTCTTAATTATTTCTCTAAATTTTCAATTCTTTCCAACAAAGTTGGATGTGAATAATGCATAAATACATACGCTTTATGAGGTGTTAAATTACTCAAGCTATTTTTTGATAATTTTTTGAGCGATGTAATTAAAGGTTGCGCAGCAAAAGTTTCTTTGGCAAAATTATCTGCTTGATATTCAAAAACTCTAGAAATGTAATTCATAAATATGCCTGTAATTTCTGATATTGGCGAATATAAAATTCCGAAAGCGATTAAACCAATATGAAAACTGGGAATGGAAACACCTAAAGCTTCTGATAAAATAGATGAGTTGATAAAAAGTGATAAAATAAATAACGTAAAACCTACAAGTAGGATAGAGGAAGCTAAATTAAAAATGATATGTTTTCTTTTGTAATGACCAACTTCATGCGCTAAAACAGCTACAATTTCATCAGTTTCTAAATCATTTATTAAGGTATCAAAAAGTGTAATTCTTTTTTGAGAACCAAATCCAGAGAAATAAGCATTGGCTTTTGTAGACCTTTTAGATCCGTCAATTACAAAAATATTATTGATTGTAAAACCAACTTTTTTGGCATATTTTTCGATGGCTGATTTTAATTCCCCTTCTTCTAAAGGCATTTGTTTATTAAATAATGGCACAATTAATTTTGCATAAAATAAATTCATGAACAAAGAAAATACGGCAACTAAAACCCAAGCATACAGCCAGAAATTTTCTCCAGCCATTTGATAAAACCATATAATTAAAGATAAAATAACACCGCCTAAAATAATGCTCATCAACCAACCTTTTAATTTGTCTAACCAAAATAATTTTTTAGTTGATTTATTAAAGCCAAATTTTTCTTCAATTACAAATGTTTTGTAATATGAAAACGGAGTTGTTAAAATATCCGAACCTAGCATTATAATTCCAAAGAAAATTAAAGCCACTAAAATTGGATGATTGGTAAAGCTTCTTGCAAAATTATCAACGTGTTTAAATCCATCAGCAAAAAAGAAAATCAATGTTAAAACAATAGAAAATAGGGATGTTAGGTTCGAGAATTTAGCATTTTCTTTTTTATATCCTTGAGATTTTATATAAGCTTCTTCATCATAAACATCAGCTAATTTCTCAGGAACTGCATCATCAAAATGTTTTGTGTTTAACGTATCTAAAATTTTATCAATAATAAAACTGATAACGATAATTGTAATAAAAATGTAGAAAAGAGTAGTAGGTTGCATTAATTTCTAAGCGTTTTAATGTTTTTTGGTGATTATTAGTTTTTATAAACGAATTTATATTTAATGTTTAGCTTAACTTTTTAGTGTAATTTAATTGTGATAGAAAAGAAATTATATTTCCCAGTAATAATCAAAACAAGTAGGACAAATAGAATGGCTGCTATTATTAGGTGTTTTTACAACCCATTCTGGCACCCAATCCCAAATTTCTGGTTCTTCTATGCGTTGAGTACACTTGCAATTACTACACTGAGTAACAAAACCTGTTGAGTCTACATACCGCTTGTCTGAAACGTTAAATTTTTTTAGTCTTCTTTGATGCATTGGTAAATGAACTATAAGTGTATTTATAACAATAATACATTTACCATCCTTAACCGGATAGGCACCTTGATGAAATTCTCTAAACTCTTCTTTGCTCGAACACTCATATTCATGATGCCAAGGTTTACCTGTTTCTAGGACTTTTAAATAATTTTCTGTGTAAAATTTTTTAATTCTGTTTCCTGTAAAAGCGTTCGTGATATATTCACCTAAAGGGATTTTTTTAAGGAGACTGTCTTTACCGCCATTTTTTTCAGCAAAATGAACCCAGCTAGGGTTTACATATAGGAGGTTTAATTCTTCTGAAAGGACGTAGATTGAATGTTTACTTTCTTCTAAAGTTTTAAAATTCATTCCTTTTAATGTGTCTGGAAAATCTTCTATATATCTTTTCATTACTTTTTGTAATTAAATGATTTTTGTAATTTGATTCCATTTTAAAAAGTTGTATCAAATTACAGGTACATTTTTAAAACAAATGAACTTATTTTTTCATTTTTTTTCGTGCATACATCGCTCCGCCAATAATACCAGCATTATTTTTAAACTCGGCAACTTTTACTTTTACATCCGCAGTTAAATACGCTTTAAATCCGTCAAATCTTTTGCTAATTCCGCCTCCTAAAATAATTAAACTAGGTGAAAAAACAACTTTTACATAGGCTAATAAATCATCAAAACGTAAGGCCCAATTCTTTAAGGTCAATCCTTCTTTCTTTCTTTCTGAATCTGCTGTGTAATGTTCAATAATTCTACCATCGGTATGTAGCATTTTACCAATTTCTAAATTAGGAATTAGCTTACCGTTAAAAAATAAACCAGAGCCAATTCCTGTGCCAATTGTTATGACAATAATAACTCCTTTTTCATTTTTTCCTGCACCTAAACTTACTTCTGCAAGTCCAGCTAAATCGGCATCATTACTTACAAAAAAAGGAAGTTTACATTTTTTTCTAAATAACTTATCTACTTTAATATTTAACCATTCTTCGCTTAAATTACCAGTATGAATACATTTACCTTTAACAATTGTGGTAGGGAAACTACAACCAACCACTTTTTTCCAGTTAAAATGGTTTACAATTTCTTTTACAACATTAGCAACAGCTTCTGGTGTTGCCGGTTTTGGAGTGTCAATTCGGTGTCTTTCAGAAAGTAATTTTCCTGTTTTTGTGTCTACAATTGCCGCTTTAATTCCAGTTCCTCCTATATCTATTCCTAATACTTTCATTATTATATTTTAAAATTTCTTTGTCTTTTAGCTTCAAAAATAACAATTGCTGCTGCAACAGAAACATTCATTGAGTCTATTTTTCCTTGCATTGGTATGTTTATATTCTGTGTAGCTTTTTTTCGCCAAATTTCTGATAAACCAGTTGCCTCTGTTCCCACAACGATTGCGGTGGCATTTTTATAGTTTTCTATATGATATTCGTTAGAATTTTGCAAAGTAGCAGCAAAGATATTGATATTTTTTTCTTGTAAAAATGCAATCATTTCTTCGGATGAGCCAACCGCAATTTGATTGGTAAAAACACAACCAATACTTGAGCGAATAATATTAGAATTATACAAATCACTTTTTGCATCAGCAATAAAAACAGCATCTACATTTGCAGCATCGGCAGTTCTTAAAATTGCCCCCATATTTCCAGGTTTTTCGATGCCTTCAGCCACTAAAATTAAAGGGGTTTCATTTTTAAATTCAATATTTTTTAATGAAAAATCTTTTGTTTTTGCAACTGCAATAATTCCTTCGGTAGAATCTCTATACGCTAATTTTTGATACACCTCTTTTGATATTTCTATTCTGTTGATGTTTTCATTAAAAAGATGTAAAATTTCATTTTCTGATATCAGTTCTGGCAAAAATAAAACAGCATCAATTTTATAAGAAGCAGCAACGGCTAAAGAGATTTCACGTTTACCTTCAATTATAAATAAACCTTGTTTTTTACGTTCGCGAGCTTTTTCTTGAAGTTTAAGCAAGTTTTTTATATACGTATTTTGGATGCTTGTAATTTCTTTCATTAGTACAAATATACCTATTAGTAGGTATTGTTTTGTAATCTTATAATGATAATATTTGCGTAACAATAATTTGTATCCTTTGTTTTTTGTTATTAATTATTTGAAAAAGTGAAAGTGTTATTGAATTAGAAGAAGGAAAAATTACACAATTATTGTTAATTGTTTTTAATTTAAAAGGTTCGCTTTTGCGAACCTTTTTTTGATTTTACCTACTTATAGGTATAGTATTCAGTTGGTTAAATATTGATATTTGTATATTATTAATTTAAAAAATATTATGATGAATACTCTTAAAAAAATTAGTTTATTATTTTCTGTTACTATTTTATTGATGTCATTTTCAAAAATAAATGAAGAAAAAATACCAACAAATGAAATTTATGAAACCTATAATGATGCAAGTCCAGTAGATCAAGATGGTTGGAGTGATTGGAAAACTACTACATGTTTTAGGTATCTAAAATATCAAATAAAGAAAGCATCAAACGATAATGGTGAATGGTATATTCGATTTAAAAATAATTATAACAAAAATATATCTATGTCTATTGAAGTTTCTGGAAATGTCTCTGGTAGAACAGATGATGGCCGTTTTACTGTAGGTTCTGGAAAAAATTATACTCAATATTATTTTGTAAGTAAAAGTTCAAGCAGAATAAATTTCACTTTAAAAAAAGTAATATTTGGTAAAGACAATTGGAGTGGAC
>JANQTQ010000079.1 GCA_030731625.1 Polaribacter sp.
AATAAACCAGCTTCAAAAACTGTGAATAATCCTGTTGGTCCTGCTCCAATAATTAGTATATCTGTTGTAATCATAATTTTAATTTTTGTCATTAAAAAGAGATAATAAAGAAGTAATCTAATTTTTTATTGAAAGATTGCTTCATTCCATTCGCAATGACGTTGCTACATTTATTTTTGAACCAAACTTTTTGTAAACTCGTTTAGCTTTTCTACTTTTTCTTCAAAGTTTCCTTTGATGGTTTTTCTATATTCGTTTAAATTCTTAACCAAATCGTCTACATTTTCTGGAATTACATCTTCAAAAAACTGGCGTAATCTTTTGGCCGTTGTTGGTGATTTTCCGTTGGTAGAAATGGCCACTTTTACATTTCCTTTGGTAACAATTCCGCCCATATAAAAATCGCAATATGGAGGATTATCAGCAACATTTACCAATTTTGCTTCTGCCCTACAATCTTTCCAAACCTGCACATTTACTTCCGGAATATCTGTAGTTGCAACCACAATATGTCTTCCTTGTAAATATTTTTTTTGATAAATATCTTCAACTAAAGTAACACAGCCTTTTTTTGCCAATTCAATGGTTCCTTCTCTAAACATTGGCGAAACCATTGTTACTTTTGCATCTGGACTCGATTTTAAAAGAAATGTTAGTTTTTCTTCGGCGACAAAACCACCACCTATAATTAAAAAATTAAGGTTTTTAGCTTTTAGAAAAATAGGATATAAATTATTTCTTTCCATAAAATTATCCTTTTAACTCGTTTACATATTGCTGCTTTATATCTAAAATTGTTTGGCGATGTTTTACAACTTCACCCAAAACAATAATTGCAGGATTTTTCAATTCCTTTTCAGCAACAATACTTTCTATAGTATCTACAGTTCCGATGCCTAGTTTTTCTTGAGAAGTAGTTCCTCTTTGAATAATGGCAACAGGTAAATCATTTTTACCTTCGGCTTGAAATAATTTTACAATTTGCGGCAATTTACTCATCCCCATTAAAACCACAATAGTTGCGTTCGACTTTGCAGCCAACTCAATATCATTAGATATTTTATGCTCTTTTGTAGTTCCTGTAATTACCCAAAAACTTTCTGCACTTCCGCGTTTTGTTAATGGTATATTTTGATAAGCAGCTACTGCTATAGATGATGAAATTCCAGGAACAACAGCAACCTCTAAACCAAAACCTGCTGCATATTCCATTTCTTCTGCACCTCTACCAAAAATAAACGGATCTCCACCTTTTAAACGAACAACGTGTCCACTCGATTTTGCGCGAGCAACAATTAATTCATTAATTTGATCTTGCTGATACGTATAACAACCTCTTCGTTTTCCTACAAAAATTTGTTCGGCTTCTGGATTGATATAATCTAATAACTCCTCATTTACCAAAGCGTCATACAAAACTACATCCGCAGTTTTTAAAACTTTAATAGCTTTTACTGTGATTAAATCTACATCTCCAGGTCCAGCACCTACAACTGTTAACTTTGGTGTTTTAATACTCATTTTTTCTTTTAATTACTGTGCAACAGAAGTTTCAACTTCTCTAAAAGCTCTTACTTTTTGTAAAAACCTACCTGCATCTTTAATATATTTCTCAGCAAATTCTGCTGTTGGCGCAAATTTATTGATTTGATAAATTAAATCAGCAAAAGAAGTACCTAAATCTATTTTTCCTGATGAAATAAATTCTTCATCAAATTGAGAAATAATACTTGCATGCGTATTCGTTTTCAAATCTGCCGCTAATAAAGACGCTTTTGCTGAATTTACAATTGATTGATAAGCGTAATAAATTGCCCCTGAATACACTCCGTTTCCAAAAGCTTCATTTGCATTTTCAATTTTTTCATCACTTTCTAAAAACAAAGTGGCAATTAAATCGATCACAACACCAGCACATTCTCCAATTCCGATTTCTTTTACATATTTATCTTCTTCTCCCCAATCAATAAAATCTTCTTGCGTTAAATTAGTAACATCTTGTAAATCATTTAATAAATCGTAAAAATAACGTTCTCCTGTAACTTTATAATATTCTATAAATGATTTTCCATCAGCATTTGCTTCAAAATCATTGAAGATTCTACGCAATGCTTCAGGACCTCTTTTACTTGGTACTTTTACAACTTTATCAGCAAACAATGCATTTCCGTTTCCTAAATTTCCTCCACCTAATAAAACTTGTAATGCTGGCGCAATTAATTTATCTGGCGTTCTAACAGTCATTCCTTGAAAACCAATATTTGCCATATTGTGTTGTCCACAAGCATTCATACAACCACTAATTTTAATTACTAAATCTTGGTTTTTTAAATACTGAGGATATTCTGCTGCAATCACTTTTTCTAATTCCACTGCGATTCCTGTACTACTTGCAATTCCTAAATTACACGTATCTGTTCCAGGACAAGCTGTAATGTCTACTGCTTTGTTATAACCAGCTTCTACAAATCCTAATTTTTCTAATTCCTGATAAAACAAAGGAACTAAATCTTCCTTTACAAAAGGAATTACAATATTCTGACGTAATGTTAAACGGATTTCTTTAGCGGCGTATTTATCAACTAAATCTGCTAATAAACGTGCTTTATCTGTATAAAAATCTCCTAATAAAACTTTAATTCCGATGGCAACATATCCTTTCTGTTTTTGAGGAATCAAATTTGTTGATTTCCACAAATCGAAAGCTGCTTGGTCTTTAATTTCTACTTCTGGCGCATCCACAGAAACTGGTGTTGATGCAACATACGCATCTGCATCAATAGCAACCGTTTTTAACTCAATTGCATTTTGTTCTTCTTCAATTAATTCTTTAAAAGCTTCTAAACCGATGTCTTTTAATAAGAATTTCATTCTAGCTTTGGCTCTACTTTTACGTTCACCATAACGATCAAAAACTCTTAAAACACCTTCCATTACTGGAATAATTTTATCCGAAGGTAAAAACTCATACAAAACCTCTGCATGTCTTGGTTGAGAACCTAATCCTCCTGCAACCATCACTTTAAAACCTCTTACTCCGTTTTCAATTTTAGCAATAAATCCTAAATCGTGTAAATAAGACAAACCTGTATCTTCATCCGTAGAAGAAAAAGAAACCTTGAATTTACGTCCCATTTCTTGACAAATTGGGTTTCGTAAAAAGAATTTATACAATGCATCTGCATACGGAGAAACATCAAAAGGTTCATCAATATCTATACCTGCTGTTTCTGATGCTGTAACATTTCTTACAACGTTTCCACAAGCTTCACGCAACGTAACATCATCACGCTCCAGTTCTGCCCATAATTCTGGAGTTCTTTGTAAATCTACATAGTGAATTTGAATATCTTGACGTGTTGTAATATGTAATCTTCCTCTAGAATATTCGTCTGAAACTTCAGAAATTCTTCGTAATTGATTGCTCATCACTTTACCATAAGGCAGTTTAATACGAATCATTTGAACGCCTTCTTGACGCTGACCATAAACTCCTCTTGCTAAACGCAAACTTCTAAATTTTTCTTCGTCGATTTGTAAGTTATTAAATTGAGCAATTTTATCTGCTAATTCAATAATATCTCTTTCTACAATTGGATTTTCTATTTCTGTTCTAAAACTTTGCATAATAAAGCCCATCCTAACCTTCCCAAAGGGAAGGAATTCTTACTCGGGTGTAAGAATATTGTTAATTATTTTTTCTTTACTTATTTATTAGCAAACTTGCTAAATTTCCCCTTTGGGGAATTAAAAGGGGCTTTTATTTTATAAAACCAACGCCTACAGTATTGTTCGTTTTTGGATTGATTAAAATAAAAGATCCATTAGATTTATTGTCTTTATAAGCATCAACTAATAATGGTTTACTTAATTTTAATTGTATATCTCCAATTTGATTTAACACTAATTCTGATGGATTTTCTTCAATTCCAGAAAAATCAGTTTTAATGATACTCGATAATTGAGTAATTTTTGCCTGCGCATCATTTACACCATGTTTGATATAATATTTTTGTGATACTTGTAAAGGCTCTTTATCCATCCAACAAATAGTTGCATTTAAATGTTTTGCAATTGTTGGCTCTTCATTCACTTTCACCAACATATCACCTCTACTTACATTTACATTATCTTCTAAAGTAATGGTAACAGAGCTTCCTTTTTTTGCAGTTTCAAACTCTTTATCAAAGAAATTAATACTTTTAATTTTTGATTTTGTCTGAGAAGGCAATACAGCAATTTCATCTCCTACGGATAAATCTCCACCATAAATCTTACCTGCATATCCTCTAAAATCGTGATATTCTTCTGTTTTAGGTCTGATAACAGTTTGCACAGGAAAACGTGCTTGAGAAGCATCACTAATATCTTCTGTATCTAATCTTTCTAAATGATGCATTAAAGTTTCACCATTATACCAAGGCATATTTTCTGATTTATGTACAACATTATCTCCTTTTAAAGCTGATAATGGAATAAAAGATAAATTCTGACCTTTATACTCACTTTTACTTGCTAAATACTCAATTTCTCCTTTGATAATATTATATTTCTCTTCAGAAAAATCTACCAAATCCATTTTATTGATTGCAATAACTACATCTTTAATTCTCAATAAATTATTGATAAAAAAGTGTCTGTACGTTTGTTCTATAACTCCGTTTCTTGCATCAATTAAAACAATAGAAGCTTGTGCTGTTGAAGCACCAGTAACCATGTTTCTTGTATACTCGATATGACCTGGCGTATCTGCAATAATGAAACTTTTTGATGGCGTTGAAAAATAAATATGCGCAACATCAATTGTAATTCCTTGTTCACGTTCTGCAACTAAACCATCCGTAGCTAAAGAAAAATCTAAATAGTCAAAACCACGTTGTCTACTTTTTTCTTCAATTGCTTCTAATTTATCGTCAGTCAATGATTTTGTATCGTATAAAATACGACCAATCAAGGTACTTTTACCATCATCTACACTTCCTGCTGTTGCTATTTTTAGTACTTTCATAAGCCCATCCTAACCTTCCCTAAGGGAAGGAACACTCTTGTGTAAAGTGTTACTTTTATTAATTATTACTCTTATTTTTTATTTTCAAACTTGCTAATTCCCACCTTTGGGAGAATCTAGAAATATCCCTGCTGCTTACGTTTCTCCATCGCCGCTTCAGAACGCTTATCATCAATTCTTGCGCCTCTTTCTGAAATGGAAGAATCTCTAATTTCTTCTACAACTTTTGCAATATCTACTGCATCAGATAAAACTGCTGCTGTACAACTCATATCTCCAACAGTTCTAAAACGAACCATTCTTTCTTCAACAATTTCTTCTTTATCTCTAAAAACAACTTCATCATCTGCAGACCAAATCATTCCGTCTCTTACAAATATTTTTCTTTTGTGTGCAAAATAGATAGATGGAATTTCGATATTTTCTTGTTTGATATAAGACCAAACATCTAATTCTGTCCAATTTGAAATTGGAAAAACACGTACATTCTGACCTAAATCTATTCGTCCATTTAACATATCGAATACTTCTGGACGTTGGTTTTTTTCATCCCATTGACCAAAATCATCTCTTAC
>JANQTQ010000080.1:0-1919 GCA_030731625.1 Polaribacter sp.
TTGGTGAAAGGTTTAATGTTAAAAGGTACTTTTTAAAGTATTTTTTGTGTTGAAATAGATTTTCTATAAAACATATTTTTCAAAAATGTCTTGAAATTCTTTTTCAGGATTTTCGCACAATCCAGGATGTGTTTTAGAACTCTGAATAATAGTACTTCTGCAAGCAGCTAACCATCTAAAACGATCAGATATTTCTAACGCACCAATTTTTCCTCCAGCGGAAGTTCCTTCACAAATTAATTTCCAAGCGTTTAAATACTGGCTTAAAGTTTCCAATTCAATTTCAGGCGCAAAAACTTTTAATTTATCAGGATTGATTTCATATTTAATACCTAAAAATTTTTTACGTTTCGAAAATAGGAGTACACCAATATTAAAGAATTCTTCGCGTTCTACTTTTGGTACAAGTCTGATGATGGCATATTCGAAGGTAACTTTATCTTGCATCTTCAGCCTCTTTAACTAATTCGTCAATCATCAATAATTTTGCATTTAGAAAAGAAATATAGGCAACTCTCATTTCATCAGCATTTAAAAAATCGCCTTCGCTTTGCAACCAATCTTCAGGAATATTCGCAACAATTTCTTTAATAACATCCGTATGTGTCAATTTTTTTATTTCTGATAAAGCTTCTTGTAATGAAGTTGCTTTTGGTAAAAGCACATGATCTTTGATCAAAGGGAACGTTCTTGTTAAATGATTTTCCCAAGTTTCCCAATGATGATGAAAGTACAAACTTGCGCCATTATCAATTATCCAAAGTTCTTTGTTCCAATTTAGCAAATTGGTGTTTTTAGCAGTTCTGTCTATATTACTAATCAAGCTATCTAAAATCACAACTTTAGAAGCTGTTAAAGAATCAACTTCAGAAACCAAAGGATCATAGGTTATTGCGGTTGATAAAAAATGCAATCCTAAATTTAAACCGACACTAAATTTTAGTAAATCCTGAATTTCTTCATCGGGTTCTGTTTTACTAAAAGAATCATCAAGATGCATAAAAACCAACTCCGGAACATTTAAACCAATTGCTCTTGCCAATTCGCCACCAATAAATTCCGAGATCAGTGCTTTTTTACCTTGACCTGCACCTCTAAATTTTAGCACATATAAAAATCCATCATCTGCTTTTACAATTGCAGGCAAAGATCCGCCTTCTCGTAAAGGTTGTAAATACTGAGTAACATTTACTGTTCTAATTTCAATTGTATTCATAGGTACTAAAATAGTGTATTTAAGAAAAGGAGTACAAAAATAGAACTTCGTTTTTAATTTATTTCTTAATTAGAAAAACTATTTCTGATATTCTTCAAAAGTTCCGTCCACATAAAAAACAACAATTCTTTGAATTTGTTTACCATCATTTGAGTTCGATGAAAATAAAGTTGGAGTAGAAGTTGGACTCTCTTTTTGTTCGGTTTTAGGAAATACACCTTTTCCTTCTAGCAACCAATGGATGTCTACTTCCTTAAATTCGGAAGTTATTTTTAAAACAAAATCCAAGCTTGGTTTGTTTCTGCCAGACAAGATATGAGAGATGCTTGAGCGTTGTACACCAATTTTATCAGCGAACAAAGAGGCAGATAAATCATAAAATTCCATTACTTTTTTGATCCTAGTTGTAAATTCTATACCGTTTATCATTGTAAATCCTTAGTGTATTACAAATGTAAATTAAACTTTGTAAACTGCAAAACATATTAATTAATTTGTTCATAACTAACTTGTTATATATTGAATCATAACTTTAAGTAAGGTGCATAATTTCGCCCGTTTACTGCCGCGAGGTTTACACCCTTCGAGAATGCCGTTGCTCCGAACCATCTTTCAAACATCGACGGCACAACTTGATCCTCAGTTTGCCCCTCAAAAAGGATAAGAGCCTTGGCCCTGATGGATGGACCATTGAATTCTACAT
>JANQTQ010000080.1:1929-5523 GCA_030731625.1 Polaribacter sp.
TAAGGAATATAATTAATTGAATAATAGTGATTTAATTAATTAATTAAACACATTTAAATCACCTAAGTATAGCGTAATGGTAATTTGAAATTTAAGAAATCAATATTGTTTACAAAAGTAAATAAAAGTTCCAAAAGAACTATTTACAATTGTAACATTTATGTAATTTACAATTGTAACATTACAATTGGTGGCTTGTTTTCAATGTTGTAAATTTGCAATTCTAAACAGCTTATAGACGTGCAAACATTATTAAAAGAAGTACTCAATTCGATATTTGAAGATCAAAAAGAAACAAGTCTTTTTGGTAAATGGATTACCTTTAAAGACATCGAACAATTGTTTTTAAAACACCAAGATGCATTTGAAATTTCTAGACTAGGATTTTCTGAACAACAAAGACCTGTTTATAAACTAAAAATAGGATCCGGAAAAAAGAAGGTTTTGCTATGGTCGCAAATGCACGGAAATGAAAGTACGGGCACAAAAGCATTATTTGATATCTTTAATTGTTTTTCTAATAGAAACGATGAAGCATTAAAAACCATTTTAGAAGAATGTACATTGGTATTTGTGCCAATGTTAAATCCAGATGGATCACAAGCGTATACCAGAGTAAATGCAAATAACATCGATTTAAATAGAGATGCTGTAGATAGAACTGCTATAGAAAGTAACCTTTTAAGAGATCTGTTAGAGGAATTTAATCCGCAGTTTTGTTTTAATCTGCACGATCAACGAACTATTTTTGGTGTAGAAGGCACTAAAAACCCTGCAACGATTTCGTTTTTAGCGCCGTCTGAAGAAGAAACAAGAGCATTAACAACAGGTAGAACGCAAACCATGAATGTTATTGTTGCGATGAATGCATTGTTACAAACTATGATTCCTGATTTTGTTGGCAGATATACAGATGAATTTTACCCAACCGCTACAGGAGATAATTTTCAAAAACTTGGATACAATACTATTTTAATAGAATCTGGACATTATCCAGATGATTATCAAAGAGAATTTTCTAGAGAATTTACTTTTTATTCAATTGTACAAGGATTGTATCATATTGCTTCGGCTTCTAATTTCGAAGATTATAAAGCGTATTTTACGATACCTAATAATGATAAAATCTTCTATGATGTCATTCACAGGTATTCAGACTCAAAATTAGACACTGCTTTTCAATATAAAGATGAAATTATTGATGAGAAATTAGTCTCAAAATTAGAAAAAGTGGATGAAAATGATGCAAAAATGAAGTTTGGACATTACGAAATCGTTTTCGAAAGCAAAATTAATTAAGTATTTATCAATTTTATGCCTTTTTATTTAAATAAAAATCATAAATTTGCAACGTTAATTGAATAATGCATAAAAATGAAAAAATTTAGCTTAGATGAAATTGATCATCAAATCTTGGATGTCTTAATAGAGAATGCAAGAACACCTTTTACTGATATCGCTAAACAGTTATTAGTGTCTGCAGGAACTATTCATGTTCGTGTTAAAAAAATGGAAGATGAAGGAATTATAGAAGGTTCTACATTGTCTTTAAACTACGAAAAAATGGGATATTCTTTTATAGCTCATGTAGGCGTTTTTTTAGAAAAAACATCAATGACACAGTCTGTTATTGAAAACTTAAAAAAGATAGAAAACGTTACTGTTGCCTATGTTACCGCTGGTAAATACAATATATTTTGTAAAGTGAGAGCTAAAGGTACTAATGACGCTAAAGATATTATTTATAGAATAGATGATATTCCTGGAGTCAATAGAACAGAAACGATGATTGCTTTAGAAGAAAGTATCAATGATAAAAAAAGAATGATGCACGCAATTTTTAAAGAGCTGTAAACTAAATTTCTTTTAAAATATATAAAATCCTTATCATTTATTCTGATAAGGATTTTTTTTATGGAATACACTTCTTTATCTCTATGGTTTTTATAAATTATCAAATTTATAATTTAGGAATCATTTACTTACATATAATTCAAGCCATAAGCTAGATAGCCTTTTATTACTTAGTTTGTATATAAAAATGCTAAAACCTCGGTTGATTGAATAGAAAATACTCATTTTATTACGCTAATGAAAAATATCTAAATGGTTTTCTGTTATTGGGTAAGAAGTAATTACAATATTACATCCTTTAAGAAACAGGAAAAGCACTTATTGTGCCTGAATATTCTATGTTTGGCAGAGTTACAAGTGATCTATCAGCCTTAAATTATGAAAATTCTTATGACTTTTTCAGCGCCCTCTAAAATAGCAGCAAGTTTAGAAACACCGATTCTGTTTCAAGTGGAATTAGATAAACAGTATTTAGGAAAATAAAGCTTCTCAAAAGCGATACAAGATTTACAAAATTATTAAGTATATTTAGGCATCCTAATAAAAACAATTTCAATGAAGAACAAACAAATTATTTTTAAAAAACGTCCTTCTGGTGTTCCAGATGCAGCTACATGGCAATTAGAAACCAATCAAATTCCTGATTTATTAGAAGGAGAAATTTTAGTGCAGCAACATTATATTTCATTAGACCCCGCAATGCGTGGTTGGATGAATGACTCAAAATCTTACATTCCGCCTGTTGAAATTGATGCCGTAATGAGAGCAGGTTCTATAGGGAAAGTAATTAAAAATAATGGAAACCATAAATTTGAAATTGGAGATGTCGTTACAAGTTGGGGCGGTGTGCAACAATATGCCATTACAAATGGCGATGGTTGGTACAAAGTAGATACTCGTTTAGCGCCAATGCCAATGTATATTGGTACGTTAGGAATGCCGGGAATGACAGCTTATTTCGGAATTACTGAAGTTGGAAAAATTAAAGAGGGAGATATTGTATTAGTTTCTGGTGCTGCCGGTGCTGTTGGAAGTATCGTGGGACAAATAGCAAAAATTAAAGGGTGCACGGTTATAGGAATTACTGGCGGAAAAGAAAAATGTGAGTACATTATCAATGAATTAGGTTTTGATGATGCCATTGATTATAAATCAGAAAATATTTATACCGCATTAAAGAAAAAATGTCCAAACGGTGTGGATGTTTATTTTGATAATGTTGGCGGATTAATTTTAGACGCTGCCTTAAGTAAATTAAGAATGCATGCAAGAGTGGTTATTTGTGGCGCAATTTCTCAATATAATAACAAAGCTAAAGTTAGTGGACCAAGTAATTATTTATCACTTTTAGTAACACGTTCTACAATGCAAGGAATGGTGGTGATGGATTATACGAAAAAGTTTGGTGAAGCTGCAAAACAAATGGGAACTTGGATGAAAGAAGGCAAACTAAAATCGAAAGAAGATATTTATGAAGGCATCGAAAACTTTCATGAAACGTATAACAGATTATTTTCTGGGGACAAAAAAGGAAAACTTATTTTAAAAGTAATTGAAGATTAATGGAACAAGAGCATTTTTTTCAATGTCCTTATTGTTGGGAAGAGATTTCTATGATCTTAGATGTTAGCGTTCGTCAACAAACTTATATTGAAGATTGCGAAGTGTGTTGCAATCCTATTGAAATTACAGCAACTTTTGAGCAAAATGAATTGATTGGTTTTGATGCACAATCTATAG
>JANQTQ010000081.1:0-7991 GCA_030731625.1 Polaribacter sp.
TTTTTTTAGATCCATAGTAACAGTATACATATTTTTATTTAAGATTGGGATTGGGATTGACTTTGACTCTGACCTTGCGTTTGAGTTTCAGTTTGATAAGATTTTGCTGGTCTTAAATCTACCGCAACATCCATTGTACTGCTTCCGGTGCTGTAAATAACCCCTTTTAGAGGTGGTACATCATAATAATCTCTACCATAAGCAACAACAATATGTTGGTTTTTAGGTATTTGATTATTTGTTGGGTCAAAATCGATCCAACCATAAGTTGGTATAAATACAGAAAACCAAGCATGAGAAGCATCTGTACCAATTAATTTTTCTTTTCCTGGAGGAGGTAAAGTTTCTATATAACCACTTACATATCTTGCTGGTAATCCCATAGATCTAACACAAGCAATTGCTATTTGAGCAAAATCTTGACAAACACCTTTTTTCTCTTTCAAAACTACTTTTAACGGAGTAGCAATTGTTGTAAATTCTGGATCAAAATCAAAATCTGTAAAAATTCGTTGCATTAATTCGTTAGAAGCTTCAAATAAAGATCTTCCTGGTTTAAAAGATATTGCTGCATATGCTTTAATCTCATCACTTAAATCAGAAATTAAAGGAGATAATAAGACAAATTGCCTAGCATCTATAGTTGGTATATCAACCTCTTTTAAAAGTTTTAAAGCCTGTTCTATCGTTATTTTTTTTCCTTCAATAGAATTTTCGTTTTCTATTTGTAGATTATAATCTCTAGAAACTTTGCTACGAGCAATTACAATGAGTTCCTTATGATTTTGTTGAATTGAGAAACGTGTAACCGTGTTTCCAAAAAAATCGAGTCTTTCAGAAATATCAGTAGGAGTGGGGCTAATTTCTAAATTGTATTCTAAAAGCTCCTGACCTTTAAAACTTCGTGGTTTTAAGGTTGTAATATTATGACAAAAGGATGCTCCATTTTCATAACTATATTTTGTTTTGTGCCAAAGATCAAAAATCATATTAATTAGAAATTTTTCTATTCACCAACTGTTTTTGTTGCTGAGAATGATTAAAATAAGTATCTGAAATAGATAAAGAAGTGGTGTGCAATAAATCACTTAAATCAGACAATAAAGTGTCTAATTTTTTGCGCATATTAGAATTGCTATCAATTTCTAACATTTCTTCGATATTTAAACTTTGTATTTTTAAAAGAACAGCCTCTATGTTTTCTTGACATTGAGTCAATTCATTTTGAGTATTTGTATTTGGTAATTTATCAATATCTTTTTTAATTCTTTGTATTTGATACATTAATGATCTAGAATATTCTGTGTCTAAGAGTAATAGTTTAATTACATTGTCTATACTTAAATAAGAACTGTAACTATATCTGTAAATATTTAAACTTTCATGACTAGATAAAAGAGATTCTAAAATTTCATATTCTAACTCTTCGTCATAATTTACAATTATTAAAGACCTAAATTTTTCGATGGTCATAGAAGCTTGTTCTATTTGTAAACCAAGAAAATAAAGTAACAATCCATGTCTTACCAAAATACTTTCTTCGGTAAGTGCCATAAAAGCGATTAATCTGGTAATCATTTTATCAAAGAAAACTGTTAAAGAATTAATAGAATAATTCTTATCTTCTTTTACTTTTGTTAATTGTTTTTGAATACCGTCAAAAACGCGCCACATATCTCTAGACCATAAATTTCTTAAAGAATAATAAGAAAAATTAAAACTTTGTAAAGATTGCGCAAAACTTCCAATTTTTTGTTCGTCTAATGCAACTGCTGTAATCTCTTTTAAAGGATGTGCTAATGCTTCTTCTTCATTATCTCCAGTAAAACCTGGAAAAGTAGATGTTATATTTGTGATAGACTGAAATAATATTTTTAAACTTTCGGATTCTGATTTTCTGTCATTATTAAATTGTACGTGCGTCATTTGGTTTAAAACCATTCTTAAATATCTAGCGGTAAATAAAGTTCTTCCTAAATATCTTCCAGACCAAAATAAATTTTCTGCTGTATAACTTGGTACATCATTGATTGTTAATGATTGATTAGAAATCATTTTATTCCAAGAATAATTTTGCAAATAATTTTGGCTGTCGTCACTTACAATCCAAAGATCTTTACTTGTACCACCTCGTTGATTTGATACAAATAACTCTTCACGTTCTGCAGCAACTCTTACTAATCCTCCTGGCATTAAACTATAACCATTTTCTTTAGCAATAGAAAATGTACGACATACTATTTTACGAGGTTCTAGTTGATCTTTTACAAAGTTTGGAGCAGTAGAAAAAGATATTTTTTCTTGAGCAACAAAATTAGTTGGGTTTTCTAAAATCTCTGCTGTTAAATCTTTAAGTTCTTCTTTATTTAAGAATTCACAGAAAAAGATGTTTTCTCTGTGAGATCTATCAATTCTTTTAACAACATAAGATGCTAAATTTTCTAATACATGTTTTCTTTCTTTTTCTTGTCCGCACCACCAAGAAGCAATTTGAGGTAAAATAAGTTTTTCATTTAAAAAATATTTGCAAATATTTTCCATAAACGGAATTAATGCAGGGTTTTCTAAAACACCACTTCCAATAGGATTTACAATAGCAACATTTTGTAAACGAACAGCTTCTAACAAACCGGCAACTCCTAAATAAGAATCTTCTCTTAACTCTAAAGGATCCATAAAAACATCATCTACACGTCTTAAAATAACGTCAACTTGTTTTAATCCTTTTAAAGATTTTAACCAAACTTTACCATGTCTTACCACTAAATCATTTCCTTTAACTAAAGGATATCCTAAAAATGATGATAAATAAGAATGCTCAAAATAGGTTTCATTTAAAGGCCCAGGTGTTAAAATAACAACCATAGGATTTTCTGTATTGGATGGCGCAACATTTAATAACAATTGATTAAAATCATTAAAAAATGTTGAAGGCTGTTTTACATGGATATTATCAAATAATTCAGGTATTGTTTTACTGATAGAAAATCTATTTTCTAAAGCATAACCCATTCCAGAAGGCGCTTGTGTTCTGTCATTAACAACCCACATTCTGCCATCTGGACCTCTTGCCAAATCTACGGCATGAATTAAAAGTTGTTTTTCTGTTTTATATTTTATTTGATCGCAAGAACGTAAAAAACCTCGATGCGCATAAATTACTTCTGGCGGAATAATCCCGTTTTTAAGTAATTCACGTTTACCATATAAATCTTTTAAAACAAGATTTAAAATTTCTGATCTTTGTTGAATTCCTTTTTCAACAACATCCCATTCTTTCTGATGAATTAAAAACGGAACAACATTTAAATTCCAAGGTCTGTTTAATCCTTTAGGATCATTATAAACATTATATGTAACTCCATTTTCTGCTAAAAGCCAATTAATATCTGCTTGCTTAGAAGCTAGTTTTTCAGGACCAATTTTTAATAAATTATCTAATAATTCCTTCCAATCAGATTTTATATCCATTTTGGAAGTTAATAATTCGTCATATTTACTTTTATTTCTAAAATAATCTTGAATAATCGACTTTGTTTCTATCTCCATAAAATGTAGGATGTTTAATCCTTATTTTTTTCTTAAATCTAATGTATAAGGAAATTCGAAATTAACAGGTAATTCCTTAAATTTAAATCTTTTAGAACTTCCATTTTCCTCAACACTTCTATTTGGGCTCTCTGTTTCTGGGTTTATTTCAATTGGATCAATTTCTCCTTGCGTATGTCCAAATTCCCAGAAACGGTTAATTCTTCTTGATTCTGCTTCATAGCTATTTACAGGATATTCTTCATAACTTCTTCCTCCTGGATGCGCAACAAAATAGGTACAGCCACCGATTGAACGTCTGTTCCAAGTATCAACAATATCAAAAACAAGAGGTGTGTCTACACCAATTGTTGGATGCAAAGCAGAATACGGATCCCAAGCTTTGTAACGAACTCCTGCTACGTATTCACCTTTTACACCTGTGTTTTTTAATTGAACTTTAACTTCATTACAAGTTAAAATAAATCGACTATCATTAAAATTCGAAACTTTAACTTGCAATCTTTCTAAAGAAGAATCTACATATCTAGCGGTTCCTCCTCCAGTCATTTCTTCTCCTAAAACATTCCAAGGTTCTATTCCTGCACGTAATTCTAAATGAATATTGTTAATTTCTAGCATCCCATGTAATGGAAATCTAAACTCAAAAAATGGATTAAACCAGTCTTCTTCAAAAGCATAGCCAGCTCTGTTTAGTTGCTCTACAATATCTTTAATATCTTCTCTTACATAATGTTCAATTAAAAACTTATCATGTAATTCTGTGCCCCATCTTACTAAATTATGCTCGTAAGGTTTTTTCCAAAACCAAGCTACTAATGTTCTAACCAATAACATTTGCACCAAACTCATCTGCGGATGAGGAGGCATATCAAAACCACGTAATTCTAAAATTCCTAATCTTCCAGAAGATGAATCTGGAGAGTATAATTTATCAATACAAAATTCTGCTCTGTGCGTATTTCCTGTTAAATCTGTTAATAAATGTCTAAACAATCTATCTGTTAACCAAAAAGGAACTTCCTCATCTTTAGGGATTTGATTAAAAGCTATTTCTAATTCGTATAAATTATCCATTCTAGCTTCATCAATTCTTGGCGCTTGACTTGTTGGACCAACAAATGAACCAGAAAATAAATAGGTTAAACCTGGGTGATGTTGCCAGAAAGTAAGTAAACTTCTTAATAAACTTGGTTTACGTAAAAGCGGACTATCTTTAGGACTTGTACCTCCTAGAGTAACATGATTTCCTCCACCAGTTCCGGTGTGTTTACCATCTAACATAAACTTTTCAGTACCTAATCTAGATAGTTTTGCTTGTTCATAAAAGGTAAATGTATTTTTACATAAATCTTCCCAATTAGTTACAGGATGCACGTTTACTTCAATAACACCAGGATCTGGAGTTATTTTTAAAGATTCCATTCTGTAATCTTTTGGAGGGTCATAACCTTCCATAATAACAGGAATATTTAATTCTCTTGCAGTAAGTTCTATTGCAGCAATTAAATCTAAAAAGTTTTCAATAGATTCTAAAGGTGGTAAAAATAAATATAATTTACTTTCTCTAATTTCTGCACAAATAGCTGTTCTAACAAAATAATTTGGCAAATTAGGTTCTAAGCCAAAATCAAGAAATTCCTGATATCGGTCTTTTACAATTTTCTTAAAACTTGGTAAACGTTTCTTTTTAGAGAAATGATCTTGCTCGTAAATAGGAAATATTTCGTGTTCTGGTTTAGACATTAAAGAGTTTAACGGTAATCGTAATCCCATTGGCGAATTACCAGCCGTTAAAAATATATGTTGTCTTCTAAAAGTCCATTCGCTAGAAAACCATTTATCTTCTGTTTTATTTAAAGGCAATAAATAACCAACTGGTTTTGATGTTCCGTTTTCGTAAATATCATGTAATTTTTTACGAGCAATAGAACTATCTTTATCTGTGGCAGGATTAATATCTATAGGTAAATTTCCTTGTTCCCATAAATAATAAAAAGGATCTTCAAATGCAGGTTGCATATGTTCTGCAGAGACTCTTAAATACTTTGTAAGTGTTTCTAAAAATAGTTTATCAGCATTTTCTGGAACTATTTTTTGATCTGCAAAGGTTGAAAGATATTTTTTATCATACCAAATTGGTCTGCCATCTTTACGCCAACAAATTTCTATCTGCCACCTTGGTAAAGGTTCTCCAGGATACCATTTTCCTTGTGCATGATGTAAAACAGCTCCATTTCCAAATTTATCATATAATCTTTGTGATAAATCGGTTGCTAATTTTTGTTTGTGTGGTCCATCAGCAGCAGTATTCCACTCTGGAGATTCTAAATCATCAATAGAAATAAAGGTAGGTTCGCCACCCATAGTTAATCTAACATCTCCTTTTTCTAGTTGTTTTTCAACTTTTGTACCTAGTTTGTAAATATCATTCCATTGATTTTCTGTATATGGTTTTGTTACCCTAGGAGATTCAAAAATTCTAGTTACTTTGTTTTCAAAAAAGAATTCAGTTTCACATTTATCTGTCATTCCAGATACTGGTGCAGCACTCTCAAAAGATGGAGTACAAGCTAAAGGAATATGACCTTCGCCAGCTAAAAGACCTGATGTTGCATCGAAACCAATCCAACCAGCACCTGGTAAATATACTTCTGCCCAAGCATGTAAATCTGTAAAATCTTCTTCTGGGCCAGAAGGACCATCTAATGATTTTTCGTCGGATTTTAATTGAACTAAATATCCAGATACAAAACGTGCTCCAAATCCTAAGTGACGCAAAGTTTGTACAAATAACCATGCATAATCTCTACAAGATCCGTTTTTTTGACTTAAAGTTTCCTCACAGGTTTGCACACCTGGATCCATTCTAATATTATAATTTAGATACTCATATATTTTTCGATTGATGTCAATTAAAAAATAAATCGTTTTTCTTGGCGTAAAATCGATTGTTTTTAAAAAGTTTTCTAGTAATTCACCTTTATCCGTGATTTCTAGATAAGGTTGTAGTTCTTTTTGTATGATATCGGTATATTCAAAAGGAAATTCTTCTGCATATTCTTCAATAAAAAAATCAAAAGGATTTATGGTTTTTAAATCTGCAATAATCTCAACATCAATAGACATTTCATCAGTTTTATCAGGAAAAACTAATCTTGCTACATAATTTCCAAAAGGATCTTGTTGCCAGTTAAAAAATTGATTTTCTGGAGTTATTTTAATTGAGTAAGATTCTATTGGTGTACGTGAATGAGGTGCAGGTCTTAATCTAAAAATATGAGGAGATAAAGATACTTTACGATCATATTTGTAGGTTGTTTTGTGTGATATTACAATTTTTAAAGCCATATATTTTGTGTTATTTTGCAAATTGCAAAGTAAAATTTTATACTTCCTTTTTCAAGTTTAATCTAATTTAAAAAAGCCGACAAATTTAGTTAAATTATTGACTACGTCTGTTGAAAAATTTGATTAAAAAAAAGACATACAAAAATCTAAAATAAGCAATTGATTTTCTGATTACAATAAATAAAATTATTTTTTAATTTATTATAAAATTAATAATAATAATATGAATAATACCCGTTAATTTGGATATTATTTGATCTTTTATTATGAAATAAATAATAATTTAAACAAAATCATGTAAAATCAATAAATGATTGTTTTGTGTGACGTAAATTCATTTGCAAAAAGGATTTAATTTTACTTGTTAATTTTTAATACTAAGTTAAAAGGATGGTAGTTTTAAAGCATTTTAAATATCACTATTTTAAAAGCAATTCATCTACACTAAAATACCATTCATATTATAAAAAATCATTTTGAACAAAAAGTTTTATGTACTTGAAATAGACAATGTAAATTTACAGTATCAAATTTTAAACATCATGAATCAGACAAATTTAACAGACAATCAAATTAAGGTTCTTAAGGCACTTGAAAACGAACATTTAACTAGTTTTCAAATTTTAAAAAAGGTAGAAAATATTTCATTAATTTTAGTTTTATATTCTATAATGGATGAATTAGAAGGTATGGGGATTTTAAAGAGTTATACAAAAAAGAATAAGAAGTTACATTATACTTGTTAATTCTTTTCAATAAATAGTAACGTTGTAATTTTGCTTTTAAAAAGTAAGATTACAACGTTTTTTTATTCTTAAATTTTTCATGTTAAAATCCATAAGTACAAAAAAGTAGTTTTTCTTGCGGATCATTTACATCGATATTTAATTCATTTTGTCAATAAAAAAATTAAAATGATGCTTACATATGTAAGATAGTTTTTATCAGTTTTTCCATTTATCGATAATAATATGCTATTCATATTAAGATAAAGTTGGTTTTGACTAATAACTAATTTTTCTTCTTAAAATCAGCTTAAATTTACAGTATCAAATTTTAAACATCATGAATCAGACAAATTTAACAGACAA